>NZ_JCBDGU010000004.1:0-122193 GCF_059834255.1 Vibrio sp. R11-SG3-ISO9 | reverse complement strand
CGGCTGCATTACTCAATGCAAAAACAGAGAAACGCCTTGATGAGCAGTTTCCTGAAATCCTACAAGACTTGATTAACATTGTTTATCCGGGCTATCTGCAAATTATTCCAAGCTATACCCCATTTTATCTTGACGTTGAAGCTGAAGAAGCGACAACGAAGGTTGTTCTGAATAAAGGTTCAGAGCTCTCGGTTGTGCATGATGAAGTTGAATCGATCTTCACGCTGGTGGATGAAATGGTGATTGAGCCTTTCCACATCGCGGATATCTCAGCAACAACGGCTCCTTTCAACTTTCCAACGCCGCCAACACTGCGACGTTCAGATTCGGCGATTCAAGTTGAGCTTTCAAGTAATGACCCAGAGCTATTTTTCTCACAAATGGAAATTGGTTCGTTCGATTTTTATGTGAGAGGGTTTGAGAGTAGTTCACGTGGCTTGATTGACCTTCTGTTACTGAATACCGAAGCAATTTCGATTACCAGCGGTGAACAGCAGGTTATCGTCGATCCAAGTAAGTTACGCAGTCGCATTACTGACCCCGATTTTATCTGGCTACCTACTTATGACGGTCACCTAAGCGGCTTCGATATCTTACGAGACTACTTCGCTTACCCAGACAAAGCGGCATATATGCGTATTGAAGATCTCGGTAAAGAGCTTGGCCAGTTTGATACTGACAAGGTTCAGCTCACTTTCTTCATCAAGCAACTACCCGTAGAGTACCTTAGCCTGTTTTCACGAAACGTATTCTTGTTGAACACAGCACCTGCAGTGAACCTGTTCAGTAAACGTGGCGAGCCAATGCGCTACGATTTTTCAAAGCTATCGATTCCGGTGATCGCTGACGCCCAGCAACAAGACCATTTCACCGTAGTTTCAGTTGAGTCGGTGTGTGAAGTGATGTCGACGGGTGAAGTGCCGTTATCGCCGATTTACGCCAGTGGCTATTGGTCTGATACCGATGCGCCGCAATGGCAAAGTAGCCAGCATTGGGACCATAAAGGTCGACGCTGCATGAATTTATCTGTTAGCTATGCGCAGTTACCTGCCGAGCAAGAGGCCGTGGTTTTAGCCACTCAGCTACTGGTTTGCAATGGTAGAGCCCCGTGTTTGATTCCATCTGGAACGCAAGCGAATTCTCTTGCTGCGGTTGATTTGCCGGGCGAGTTTTCCATTTTAAAAACACCGACCGCACCTCAGTATCCATCGCTGGATAATCAGCTAACATGGCGTTTCTTGGCTATGTTGAATGCCAACTTTGCGAGCTTGGTACAAACTGATGACCCAACGGTCGCACTTCAGGATACGCTCCGCTTAACGTGTAATTCCGTGCAATGCCCACAAGCCTACGCAATTAAGAAGGTCTCCTATCGCCACCTCGTAGCTCCAATTACTATTGCAGGGCACAGTATTTTTGCTTCTGGAACCGAAATCGAAGTCGTCGTTGACGATGAAATTCTAGGTGCGGACTTTTCAGTCTTCTCTCAAGTTCTTAACTCAGTGTTTTCGCAATATTGCAGTTTTGACCGTTTTATTCAGGTCTCGGTAGAGCGCTTTGGTAGTGACAATCCGGGCGTGCAGTTCCCTAAAACTCATGGGAGCCAGCTATGTCTATAACTCAGATGACTCAACAAGACGCCGACCACGTCAAAACTCGGTTGCTAAGCCAACCTCATACGTTTGATTTTGTACAAGTGATACGTCTTCTGAGAGCTATGGGCAGCCAAGCGAATCTAGAGTTGTCGCCAGAGGTTATGCCATATGGTGATGCGAGTGAAGTGACGCGTATTCGTCGTAGCGACAATACACTAAAGATTAAGCTTGGCCTTGAGGCGCTGTCTGGGTCAAAAGGGGTAATTCCTGACTATATGTATGCTGAGCTCCTTAACAGCTTGCACCAAGATGACTATGCGCTGCAAAAGTTCATTGATGTGTTTAATCAGCGTTATCTAGAGCTCAAGTTGCATGTCGAAACCAATCGCAACATGCTTCTTAAACAGGAGCGTGACGTGCAAGCGGGTAATGTAGTGGGGCGCTTATCTCAACAAGCGGCACTGGCGTGCATGTTTGCTCTTCCGAATGCAAATCGAGAAAAATCTGACCCGAGTATGTTGCGTCATGGCATGGCATTGGGCAACAAAAGCAGAAACCTCAACGGGCTAAAACGTCTATTGAGTAACTATTTCTCTTTAACGGTGACCCCAGTTGTCGCGCCAGCGTCGTTCTATCGAATCAATACAAAATACCAAACCAAACTTGGTAGTCAGCAAGGTCAAAATCAAAAGTTGGGCCAAGGCTTTTGGTTGGGTTCAACAGGAACTCAAACCTTCAAAGCATTGGAAATTAACATTACACCTAAAACGCGCAGTGAGTATTTAGGGTTATTGAACAACTCACACTTTGCGTCCTCGATGAAATCATTAGTACAAGCCTATTTGCGCGAGAGTCTCGATATTCGACTTTATATGTATGTGAAACGTGAATACATCGATGAGCCAATGCTCTCAAGCCAAAAGAGTGGCCTGAGACTTGGAGAGGCCAACTGCCTTGTGCCTCATAAACGAAAATCGGAATTTCGTAAGATCTTAATTCAACAGGAGAGAGTTTGATGTCACAAATAAAACTAGGGAACCTCGTTTCAAAGCTAGATATTCACCTTAAGTCAGCGTTAGAGGAAGCAGCAGGAGCTGCTATGGCACAAACAGTCACTGCCATTGAGATAGAACATTGGTTGGTTCAACTCATCGCGATGAAGGAACAAAACCTCATCAGCTGCTTGAGCAAGCAAAACATTGATCCTAGCGTTGTGCTCAGTGAACTCACACAGCGCATTAATCGACTGTCTACAGGTGCAGCTGGACAGCCTACGATTAGCCTAGCAACCAGTGAATTGATGGAAAGTGCTTGGATGCTTGCTTCTGTTAATTACGGTCATCAGGAAGTCACCAGTCTTCATTTACTTCTAGCCCTAACTCAGACTGATAACTTAGGGATGAAGAAGTTTTCTTTGGCTGCACTTCAAACTCTATCTACTGAGGCGTTGAACTCTCAAATCAGTTCCCTCAAGAATGTGAAAACACAAGCGGCTTCATCTGGCGCAGCAGCATCAGAAAACGCAGCGGGCGCTGTCGCTGGTGGTGCTCTTGAAAAATACACAGTAAACCTGACTCAACAAGCTAGAGACGGCGAACTTGACCCAGTATTAGGTCGTAACAGCGAAGTTCGTATGGCGATAGACATCTTGTGTCGTAAGCGTCAGAACAACCCTATTTTAGTGGGTGAGCCGGGCGTGGGTAAAACCGCGGTTGTAGAAGGCTTGGCTCATAGCATCGTTAAAGGTGAAGTACCGCCAGCGATTCAAGGTGTTGAAATTCATACGCTTGATCTTGGTTTGCTGCAGGCAGGTGCGAGCATCAAGGGTGAATTTGAGAACCGCCTGAAAGACGTGATCAACGAAGTGAAAAGCTCACCGACACCGATCATCGTATTCATTGATGAAGCACATACACTAATTGGCGCCGGTGGTGCAGCAGGTCAAAACGATGCCGCTAACTTGCTTAAACCA
Organism: Vibrio sp. R11-SG3-ISO9; assembly: GCF_059834255.1. Taxonomy (NCBI): domain Bacteria; kingdom Pseudomonadati; phylum Pseudomonadota; class Gammaproteobacteria; order Vibrionales; family Vibrionaceae; genus Vibrio; species Vibrio sp. R11-SG3-ISO9. Next base: position 118,626 of record NZ_JCBDGU010000004.1, on the reverse strand, counting down.
GCCTTAGCCCGTGGTGAATTCCGCTCTATTGCTGCAACGACATGGGCTGAGTACAAGAAGTACTTTGAGAAAGACCCAGCATTAACACGTCGTTTCCAAGTCATTAGCGTTGAAGAACCAAATGCAGAAGATGCAAAACAGATACTGCGTGGTGTTGGTGAAGCTCTACGTGCCCATCATGGTGTGTTTATTTTAGAGGATGCGATTGAAGCCGCGGTTAGCTTGTCGATTCGTTACCTGCCATCTCGTCAGCTTCCGGACAAAGCGATCAGCTTGTTAGACACAGCATGTGCTCGTATCGCATTGACTCAAGGCGCAAAACCAGAGTGTATTGAGAGCCTAGAACAGAATATCAGTTACCTTGAGAGTGAGCGTTCTGCCCTAGAAGCAGAAGGTGCGGTGTTTATTGATAAAGCCGTTGATCATGAAGCGCTTAATCAAAAAATTGAGCAGCAGAAAAGCGAGTTGAATGCTCTTAATGAGCAGTGGGAAAAAGAGCGTGAATTGGTGACAACCATTACTTCATTATGCGAAACGATTGAAAGCAGCCGTCTTGAAGACAATGTTGATACTGAGAGCCAAGCACAACTTAATACCGCGCTAGGTGAACTAAAGCAGATCCAAGGTGAACAACCATTGGTGTTCCCTGTGGTGGATGACCAAGTGATTGCGACGGTTATTGAAAATTGGACGGGGATCCCAGCAGGTAACATGGTTCAAGAAGAGGTTGCTCAGCTGTTGTCTCTTGATAAAGCCTTGCACAAGCGCGTAATCGGTCAAGATGTGGCGATCAGTGAGCTTGCGAAGAGCATTCAGATTTCACGTGCAGGTCTAACCGATAGCCGTAAGCCAGTTGGCGTGTTCTTGATGTGTGGTCCAAGTGGTGTGGGTAAAACTGAAACCGCAATGGCACTTGCTGACGAAGTGTTCGGTGGTGGTGATAACCTGACCATTATCAACATGACCGAGTTTAAAGAAGAGCACAAAATCTCCATGTTATTGGGCTCTCCAGCAGGTTATGTAGGGTTTGGGGAAGGTGGTGTATTAACCGAAGCAATTCGTCGTAACCCATACTCTGTGCTGCTTCTTGATGAGATGGAGAAAGCGCATCCGGGCGTCCATGATTTGTTCTATCAAATCTTTGATAAGGGCCATATTAAGGACAGTGAAGGTCGCACCGTCGACTTCAAGAACACCATTATTATCATGACCTCGAACGCAGCCGATCAAGCTATCGTGGACATCTGTGAAGAGCATGAAGATCGTTTGGCTAACGAAGACCTGCTAGAAGAAATTCGTCCTGCACTGCAGCAATACTTCAAGCCAGCGTTCTTAGGGCGAACCACTATCGTGCCTTACTACCCGCTAAATCGCGACGAGCTTAGCCAGATCACAGAGATCAGCCTAAATCGCATCGCCAAGCGCTTGGATGAAAAATACAAAGCGACCTTTGAGTGGGATGAGAAGTTCGTTGATTTTGTCGTGAGTCGAAATACAGACCCAACAACTGGTGGTCGTGCGGTTGAGCAGATTATCAACCGATCTCTAATGCCACAGTTAGCGATTGACTGTATTCACAGACTGAGTGAAGGGCAGAGCATCAATCAAGTCGCGGTGACAACGGATCCTGTGACTGGTGAATTAGTGGTTAACATCACTTAATGGAGAAGGATATCTCAAAGGTGAGCAGTATTATTAGAAACACCTTTTTGTTGCCTAAAACACTTAAGGCTGCGGCGCTCAATACGGCAATGATCATTGCTACTATGGGTGTCGCAACCAGTGCTCAAGCTATTGAACGCTTGACGCTGGCAACACAGATATGGACGCCCTATCAAACCGTGGATGAAAACGGTGAGATAGGTGGCGTTGCCGTTGACCGTGTAAAGTGCGCGTTGCGCCGTATGGGACAACCGTATGAAATTAGAGTAATGCGCTGGGATAAAGCTCAGTTGATGGTGGAAACTGGAGAAATGCACGGTTTCTTCTCTGGTTCAGCGAACAGCCGACGTGCGAAATACGCGACTGCATCGGAGCCTCTTGTGTCGGAATACTTGGCGTGGTTTATCGCGCCAAACATCTATGCCGACATAAATGATGAAACAACCAAGTTTAGTCTGCGATTTGGTGCTAAATTTAATACAAACAAATGGTTATCTTTAAAGCGTGATGGCTATAACGTGATCCGTAAACCACGTGATGCAGATTCACTGCTCCAAATGTTATGGAAAGGCGACTTGGACGTCGCTTATGAATATGAACTTGTTTTTGAAGATTCGTTGAAGAAAGCAGGTATACCGGTCGATTACTTTCAAAAAGTAAGGATCAAAAAACAAGATCTAATGGTTCACTTTTCTAATGACTTCTTGCGTGAGTCCCCAGGATTCTTGGACAGATTTAATCGTTCTTTACGTAAGTGTTATTGAAGTAAGGGTAAGGGAAAGCCATGAATATAAGTTTTCAGTTGATCGAGCTACCTGAAAACGAGCAGGTAGTCAGCCGACAGATATCATTGCCAAGTAGTGGTGGGACTATTGGCCGTTCTTACGAATGTACGGTTCAGCTACCAGACATGAGTCGCACGCTCTCTCGTGTTCATATTGAAGTGCTTCCTCACTCCGAGGGAGGCTTTCAAGTTATCGATCGCAGCGCGAACGGTGCGCAAGTAAATGGTGTTTTTCTTGGTGCTGGTCAATCGGCTAAGGTCAGCGACGGTGACAGTATCCGAATAGGTGGATACTTACTGTTGGTGAGTGACATGCAGGAGCTTTTCTCAAAAGAAGCCAAGCCTGAGACATCAGAGCCGATTCACACGCCACTTGATGAACCCGTATTTGATTTTGCAGGGGTGATTGAAGAGCCAGCAGCAACCGTCTTTGGTGCTGAATCAACGGCTTTCAACGAAATTGAAGAGGCGATTGACACCGCGAGCTCGTTCAGTGCCGATAATGTCGCTGGCGAAGATGTATATGCCTATGACCCGTTTGAGGAGGACGATCTTCTCAATATTACTCTTGATGAAAAATCGAGTAGCGATCCCATCATCATGGCCGACGAGCCGAGCCCTCGCAATTCTTCAAACAAGAGCTCTCAAGAGACTGGTGTGACTTTGAGTAATGGCTCTCAAATTCAAGCACTGGATTCAAGCATAGAGAGGCTTAATCAGATCGTTGAGCATCAACAGTCAGCTTTAACAGCAGCTGTGGATCGTGAACGCTTGGTCTCTTGTATTGAAACCACTTTGGATAAGTTCCTTGCAGACTTTAATCCGCAGCACCTGGAGTCAGAGTTTAATGACTACCTATCTGGGTGGGGCAGTAAAGAGAAGAAATACTGGGGACTGTACAAGAAGCAGTTCGCACGCAAACAGGATCGCGGAGAGTTCAAGCGTAATTTTACCGCGATGCTTTTAGAAGAGTTAAGGGACAAGTAATGGAGACAAAGCAGTTTTTTGTTCGTTGCCTGTCAACTGTAGTGAGTTCATTTTTGATCATGGCTTGTAGTTCAAGCGATGAAAGTGTTTTTCAACCATCGATGTCGGTCAACGTCAAGATGGAAGCGACGAATGATATCAATGCATTCGAAGACGATATAGCAAGACCTTTGGTTGTAAGAGTTTACCAATTAAAAGAAACAGGCGCGTTTGAAAAAGCGGATTTCATTAGCTTGTACGAATCGGACAGCACGGTGTTAGCTGGAACCCTTGTCGACACTAAAGTGTTGGCGCCCGTATTGCCTGAAGAGAAGCGTTCGTTTGTGCTAGAAGTGCAACAAGAAGCCAAAGCTATCGCGGTGTTTGCTGAATTTGCTGACTATGAAGTCGCAGTGAGCAAAGGCTTAGTGGCTTTAGTCGAAGAGCCTGATGAAAACCCAATAATTATTCGAATCTCACAAACAAAGATTGAGATTACTCAGCCTGTTGATAGTTCTTGGTGGTAAGGAGACCTATTTGAAACATCAAAGAAAAGTGGTTTGGAAAGAGGGGATGTTTGTCGCTCCTCAGCATTTTCAGCAAACCGAACGATACATTACGCAATATATTCAGAAGTATGTTGCATTGACGTCAGGCAGTGGCAGTTATGGCGTATCAGCGCTAGAGATCGAATCCAACTACTTGAAGTTAGGTAAGTTTGGCGTCGTAAGATGTAGTGGCGTGTTTCAAGACGGCACTCTATTCGACTGTACTCGAGAGCTACTGATCGAAGTACCCGAAAACACCATCGACAAGTGCATCTACCTTGCATTGCCACTCTCAGTTGAGGGTGAAAACGAATATGGGCCAAAAGAAGAACTTAGACGCTATATCGTCGCAGAGCATAACTTGTTTGATGCAAGTGATGCCGAGCAAAGTGGCATTAAAGCGACACTCGCGGAACCCAATATCCGTTTGGTTGTGGAAGGTGAAGACGTTAATGGTTTAGTGCTGATTCCGATCGCTAAGGTGCTTGAAAGAAGAGGCGATGGGGAAGTGGTTCTCGACCGAGGCTTCATTCCTAGCTGTCTTCAATATGGTGCCTCAACCCAGTTGAAAGAGCGCCTAAAAGAGCTATTCATTTTAGTGCAAGCGCGAGCGAAAAACGTATTGGAACGCATCGGTGTTGGTGAACAGACTAAAAGTGATTTGAGCTTAATGCGCGAATTTATGTGGCTACAAACCTTAAACCGTTGGAGCCCACAAATCCAAATTTTACTATCTAAGCCAGATAGCAACGTTGAGCTTCTGTATGAAAAACTGACTAGTTTTTCGTCTGAGCTTGATAGCTTTACGCCCGCGATTGGTAACGCCAATCACCGTGTTCTAGACAAAGATAACCTTCATCACGCCTTTGGCCCTCTATTTGCGACACTTCGTGAGCAGCTCTCTATGGTACAGAGCGATAAGGTGACTGAGTTTGATTGGGACGTGAATCTGTTTGATAAGCGTCGTCTACTGCGTTTGTCTATTCCAACTTTGCATCAAATGGATGGTCGCAGGTTGGTGTTGTCGGTGAAGTCTTCTATTGGTGCGTCTATGCTCAGCTCGACTTTCCCGAGCGCTTGCACATTGAGTGGTATCAGCTTGATTGCTGAGCTGGTACGTAACAGCCAATCTGGCGTGACGATTAATCCGTTAGCTGTGGCTCCGTCGGAATTGAAAGCTCAAGTGGATTTGGCCTATTTTGAGATTGAAACCTCTCATGAATACTGGCAACAACTTAAGTCGAAAAGAGAGCCGATTGCACTGCATGTCGACAGCCGAGTGCCAGATCTAGAAATAAAACTGTATGCGCTAGGGTAACGTTATGGATGACCTACTCGACGAAGCGACGATAGCGATAGAGACTGACTCCCAATCTAGGGATGCTCAGTCCAATCTCGACTCTGTGCGTTTGGCCAGCCTTAACGCCATAAAAAATCATGCGCGATTTAATATGTTTCAGCGCAAAGGCTTGCTGTTTGACAACGATATTCTGAGTTCTAGTTCAGAGTTGTTATCGCTTTCTGTCTCTATCAAACGGCTTGAGTGCCCAGCAGACATCTACACCTTTAGAACCGGTATTAAAAGCCTGCTTACTGACCTGAAATACAAAGTGGCTAAGCTCGACTACCCACCGTCAGTGGCAGATAAAACCTGTTTCCTATTTGCAGTGATGTTGGATGAACAGATCCTTCACTCGGACTGGGGAGAGGAGTCTGGCTGGGAAAACCAAACCTTGGTCAGCGAACTGTTTGGTATTAAAAACGGCGGTGAACAGTTTTATCTGGTCGCAGAACGCGCATTGCTTCAGCCAGTGTTGCTTCGAGACCTGTTAGAACTCATCTATATCATGATCAAACTCGGCTTCCGTGGTCGATACCGAGTAGAAGGAAAAGAGTTGCTGGGTATTCTGCTACAAAGAATTGAGGAAGCAGTTTTTGCACAAGATACGCAATCCACAGAAGAGAATGCCCACGCTATTCCAAGGCCCCATGCCGCACAAATCAAAAAGGTAAGCCGTCCGCAGAGGCCAGTACGATTAACCAGAGGTTTCTTGTTATTCGCAATGCTTCTGTCATTGACCTGGGCCGGTATTTACTACTGGTACAACTTAACAACGCCACAAAAAGCACAGGCATTTATTCAGCTCCCACAGTTTACCGATAAGTATTACAGCCAAGCGAATATTCAAGAGCAAGAGTTTATCTACACCAGTACCCCAGAGGAGTTGGGCAGAGCACCTAAAATCACGGCTCCGGTTAGCACTATCAGTAATAGTAGCAACGTGAGCGAACCAGTAGCATCCGGTGCTTGGCAGGTTCAACTGGCTACCTTGTCGACCAAGGCGGCGTCTGAAAACTTCTTATCTCGCTATGGGGCAGTATTCCCTAACATTGAAGTGAGGCTGTGGCGAGACAAATACCGAGTTTTAAGCCATGCAGACACAAGAGAACAAGCGGCTGAAATATTGGAAAGTGCCAAGCAGTCTGGAATAACCGATGCCTTTATCACCAAAGCGAAGTAGTAGGGTTAGTTAATGATAAGTAAGAAAAAAGCACTCACTTTTGCCATTTTGCTTTCACTACTTGTGATCAGCTTATTAATTGGTGGTTTGTGGTTATTGGATTGGTATTGGTTAGAGCCGATTTGGGCGGTCGTCGTGCAGATTATCGTAGCGGTTCTAGCCGCAGTGGGTATTGGAGCTCTAATCTATTCTCGACTAAGACGCCCGCCAGTAGACGAAGATGCGAAGAAGCGTGAAGATTGGCGCGAAGAGGAGATCCAACGTACCTTTAATCATGTCTGGCGCAAGCATTCTCGCCTTAGTGCGAACCCTTATCTAATCCCATGGTATGTGCACTTAACGGAAGACATTGAGAACGACCAACTTTGGCTGCAGCAGATGGGGTTTGAGGCGATTGAGCCCGCAGATAACCTACCTGAAGATTTGGTCGCCGTTCGTTTTTGGGCATCAGATGATGCGATCATTGCTACCATTGACCTGCTCCATCCAAAAGAGGGAATGCAGAAGAGCATCAATACGCTGGTGGCATTAATCCTGTCTAAACGTTCAAGACAAGCCTTCAATGGTGTGTTATGTGCTGTTGATTTGGGTAAGTTGATCAATAGTACCGAAATCGCTGTCAGTGAACTAAGCCAGAAATATCGCTCGGTTTTAGAAGATCTGAATAAAGCCGTGGGTTTAACACTGCCGACGTATTGCACGTTTACTCATATGTCACAGATTCAGGACCTGTGTGAGCTATTCTCGCCACTCGAAGAGAGCGAACGTGAACTGCCATTTGGCGCATTACGCGATGTTGAAGAGAGCAAAGAGTACGATAAAGCTTGGTTCGATGAATCGTTTGAAGCGTTAAGTCACTCTCTTACGAACTCTTTAAGTTCATCACTGAAAGGCCAGTTGAACGCGGACTATCGCGACTCTGCTCTGGTTGGTATCTATCAGCTCTCTGCCCTGCGTTATGATGTCGAAGACTTCCTTTCACTCACTTTCAGTCAACATCAATTCGATGAGATCGATCTATTCTTCCGAGGCTACTTCTTTGTCAACGTGGGTGGTGAAAGTGAAAACGTCGACATTATCAGCACAATGCACGCCTCTGAACTGGGTTTTGAAACTCTGTCTAATATTCACACTCAGTCAAAAAGCTTGAGCCTATTTGGAAAAGGCCTGTTCAGAAGTTGTGTTTTAAAAGAAGCGCCTCTGGTTGGGTTTAACAAGAAACGTGAGATCACCTATCGAACAACACGCTGGGTTGTCTCTTGCGGTTTGGTAATCCTGTTTGTGGGTTTTGTCGCTACTATCAAAGCGGGTTTTGACTATCAGCAGGCGTTGGACAACAAGGCGCTCGCGATGTTGGACCGCTATAAAGAAAACCTAGAGAAGAATGCGATTCAACCTGATGATTTGGCATCGCCGGTATTCAGTCTCTATGAGCTTAGAGAAATAGTGCAGCTTTATGATGAAAAGCATCACCCTTGGTACGTTTCTAGTTGGCTGCCAAGCTCTAGCATCTCTGGTTATGTTCATGATGCTTACTTTGGTGAGTTGAACTCAGAGTTACTTACTTTGATGCGCGACTACATCATGAAAGATATGTTCGTGTACAACTCGCTGGATGACAAAGTAAAGACTCTTGAATTGCTTAACCTTCAGCAGATCTTGTACAACCCAGCACGCCACTCTTCAACTTCATTGGTGAATTACTATATTGATGCCTTGAATGAAGAGGGTAGCGGTGATGCAAGTCTTATCAAGCGCTTTAAACTCCTTGCAGAAGATGCGCTTAGCACATCGGCCATCCCGCCTGCGTTTGATGAACAGCTATTAGGCTTGGTTCGCAAGTCTCTATCTACCGATGATGTGAGTGAGTTGCTTTATCAGCATATTTTGCAGCATCGCGATTTTGCACGCCGCGTCGATATTCGTAAGAGCCTGAATCCCGTCTATGAACAAGTATTTACGTTTAACGACGGCTTCAGTGGTTATCTGATTCCTTATGCATTCACACGTGACGGCTTCCAAGATTTAAGTAACGAAACAGGCTTCCAGCTCGCTTCTGAGGCTATTACAGCGTATGAGGGCGTGATGGGGCGCATCAACGGTGAAGCTGAGATGAATCGCATCAACCGTCAATTACGTGAACGTTATATCAAAGACTACATACAATATTGGAATGCGTTTGTTTCGAATGTACAGCTTACTGAAGTATCGAACTGGGGCGGCAGCGAGCAACAGCTGGATCTAGTTACGGACGCTAACTTCTCACCAATAACGCAGTTCTACTCAGTGGTGAGCACCAACACTAACCTCATCAAGAGCACGTTGGAGAGTAAAGAGCAGCAGAAGGAAGAACAGCAGAAAGAAGGTCAGCAAGCTGATGAAACCTCACCACTGCAATCTAACAATGGCTCTGCGATGGAGCGAGTGGCAGAATCGATCACCTATCCGTTCCGTCATATTCACGGTGTGATTCACGCTAACCAAACGGGTCAAAGCTCATTAGATATTGCACTGACTAATCTGACTGCGCTGCGAGATTGGGTGAACAAGTCGAAAGAGATTCAATCGAAAGGGCACTATTTCCTAGAGCAGTTAGAGAATGCAGATTCAAGCAACCCGATTGCACGCTTGCACCTCTCTGCGGATGACTACAATGTTCCTCTGTTGCCTGAACTAATGGACTCGCAAGCGACTCTGGTTAACGGTTTGGCGCTGGATGCGGTTCGTGAAGTGATCAATGAAGATTGGTCTAAGGTGACTCACTTTTATCTGACTCGTTTAGCTAACCACTACCCGATTAAGAGTAATGCTCAGACTGACGTGCTGCTCTCTGATTTTGAAGCCTTCTTTAAACCTGAAGGGGAGTTCGATCAGTTCTCGAAGAAGTATGCGAGTCACTTGGATATGACCATCAGTCGAGAAATCTACCTGAATGGCTTCATTCCTCATCAGTATTTGTCGCTCTCTTGGCAATACCCGTCGTTCAGCGACTCGGTTGAAAGAATCCAGAAGCAACTCTTTACTGGCAAAGATCTGGGGTTCAATTTCTCAATAAAAGCCGTGGAGATGTCACCATCGTTGACGCGATTTGCACTTGAAGCGAATCTGAAATTCTTCGAATATCAAAACGGGCCTAAGCTGTGGCGATTGCAGAGTTGGCCGATTCCAGCAAACCAAATGCAAGATATCTCTGTGATGACGCGTGATACCGAAGGAGTTGTGCAGAGAGAGAAGTTCTCGGGGGTTTGGAGTTGGTTTAGAGTGGCAGAGAAAATGAAAGGCTCCACTCAGGTTGGTAGTAATGAAATATTGTGGCGCTACAGTTCGACTAATGGCGAAGTGAATCTTGAGGTGAAACGTGATGGTATAGGACAACCCTTTGAGCCTGATCTATTCACTAATTTAGGATTCCCAACGTGGCTATAACGATTGAACATCCAGAGTGGCTAGCGAAGTTTTGTAGTCAAACGCTTAACACAAACTGTCCAAACACTGATAAGACGATATCACTCGGCTCTTTGACAAGTATTGAAATGCCCGAGTCTAACAATATGACTGTTTCCGATGGGGCTAGTGAGTCACATCGGCATCAGTTCTGTTTCGATTCAGAGCTTGGCCGCGTCAGAGCAAAATACTCTGAAACCATGATTGAAACTATCATGTTGCAACGTGAGGCGTTATGGCTTTCGAGGCTCAATAGTCAGGGGCTATCAACGCAGCGCTGTCTCGATTTCTATCGAGATGGCTCTCGTGCGGCATTGCTGACTAACTACGTTGAAGGGCAATCGCTTTCAGAGTTGATAAAGCATAATCAAACCAGTGATATTACCGTGGTTGCGAATGTCATTGATCAGCTACTGAGTGAGCTCGAAGAGCTGCATCGATGTGGTTATGTACATGGGGATATCAAACCCTCCAATATTCTGCTATCGGAACAAAATATTGTCTCATTCATTGATTTCTCGAACGCCCGCCGAGTAGGTGATAGTTGGCAAGAACGAGGGATAGAGCAGTATTCGCCGAGTTACACTTACCCAAATAGTGCTTCCTCTCAGTTGCGCCACGGAGAAGCACATCCTGTTTGCGATAGTTACGCAAGTTTGATTACCGTTGCGCTGTTAATTGGTGTTCCTGCAGACGAGCTCCCCTTTGGTTTAGATAGCTCTCAAGTCATTGATTTTTTTCTTGGCTTGCCACAACACGAAACTTGGACGTCGTTACCTAAATTAACTCAAGAAAGTGTTCAACGTCATATCGACAGCGTGATTAAAGATTTAATCTAGAGGTCACTAGGAGTACTTTTAAGGAGTTTAGAGTGATTAAAAATGTGGTGTTTGATGTCGGAAATGTGTTGGTTCGATGGGCTCCGTTAGAAATTGCTCGCCTGACTTTTGGGGACGTTGAAGACTTGGAGCAGCGTGCTCGAGCAGTGTTTCAATCTGAGACTTGGTTAGAGCTAAACAAAGGGCATCTTTCTGAGCAACAGGCCAAGCAGCGCTACCAAGATACGATTGGCTTGTCTGAATTAGAATGTGACAAACTGTTTTACTACGTTAAGCAGACGCAGCTTCTAATATACGGCTCTGTTGATCTGCTTAAACGCATTAAGCAAGCGGGCTATCACGTTTATGCTCTAACCGATAATGTGCATGAAATCGTGGCATACTTGAAAGAGACCTATGATTTTTGGCCGCTTTTTGAAGGTGCGACTGTCTCTGCTGAGCTTGGCTTACTCAAACCTCAACCTGAAATTTATCAATCTCTGCTCACAACCAATAAATTGAAAGCGGAAGAAACAGTTTTCCTCGATGATATGCCTTACAACGTAGAAGGCGCTCAAAAGGAAGGTATGGCGGCGATTCAATTCAAAGACGCACATCAATGTGAACAAGAATTGGAAGCCATGGGTTTAGAATTTTAATCTAGGTAAATATCGCCTTTACCCACCCATCGTGTTTATCATCAATGTTTGTGACTTAGCCAGACCTTGGTTAGGTCACACCATCCAAACCCATTTACCTGTACATCATTAAGTCGCTTGGAAACCTCTAAAGCGAAAGGATCTCCGGCAAAAACCGTCATAACTTGGTCTTCGATTAACTTAGCTTTCAGCGAGTCCAATAGTTGGTATGCTCGTTTAAAGTTTCGGGTCGCTCGGATGTTGTCTAATTGATTTGAGATGCCTTTGCAGTACTCCTCATCGATGTTGAGCTGCGAGAATGGAACACGTGATAAAAGACGTAGCCACGCACTGAAACTATCGTTCTCATCAATAATGCTGCATAGCAGAGCACCTTGAACTGACTCGTAATTCCCATAACTACATGAAATAAGCCTACTAGACTCATTAACCAGCTGTTGAGCAATTTTCTGCGATTCAGAGGTATCTTCAACAGTTAGTTCTCTCAATGGTTTATATGAATCAATCGCCTGAAACAGCAAAAATACTGCGGGTTGCGATTGGTGTTTGGTCGTTGTTATTTCTGGCGTTGAGACTCGAATTTCATTGTGAGCACAAGCCTTACTTTTCGCCCAGTCGAGGTAAGACCACAACTCAATTTGGTCCAAAATCGCTTGCTGGTGGCAGTAACTACTATAACGACTCAACCGCAGCATATTGGTAGAAAATACATCTAGCTTTAGTGCTCCTGAGCCAATGGTGTGCTGGGTAGTACCGTGTTTGAAAATTGATGCTTCAGCTTGCGCGAGCAGTCTCGGTAAGTGCCAGTCGGCTTTATGGAGTGTTATCTCAACCGCATCCGGATAAGGTGAGTGAATGTGGGCAATATGTTGATAGCAACTACGCCATTGAGGTCGATTCGCTAGCTGTTGTAATGAGCTGACGACATGCTGCCCCACTAGAGGTTGCCCATCATGAAAAGTGACTCCAGTACGCAGCTGAAAATACCAGACTGTCGCATCTTCATTGGGTTGCCAATGATAGGCGAGATCTCCCGTTACCATCCCTTCATGGATGTGGCTTAAACGCTGATACAGATGGTGAACCAAAAATCGTTCAGTTCGGCGCAACACTTTATGTGGGTGTAGTGGTTCTATTTTTCTGTGGAAAGGGAGGTAAACACGTTGTTTGTTGCTCTGTTCATTACGGCTTAGAAAGGCTTGCAGTGCTTCACCCGGTTCGCGACCTCCAAAGCTCAAGACCTCCAAAAGCTCATCGACTTTACCTTCATAGGCGATCGGTTCAGCCATAGAATGGCAGGCATCTATAGGTTCGATTAACAGCTCAATTGTGGCTTTTTTATTTCTTCCAACAGACGCCTGCCAGTTGATCCAACCAGCGGAAGACATCACTTTTATCAACGTAGAGACATGTCGTTCGCTCACTAGCCATAGCTCGGCTAGTTGATTTACCTGACATGATGATTGTCCCGGACCCAAGGAACGAAAGAGGAGTTCATACAGTTCTAACTTTCTTTTTAAATTCTTCATGTCGTTACTTGTGGCTGATGTAAGTGTTTGTTGGTTCATGCTTGAGCTGAGTGTTAACGACTTAGCTAGCGGTTCTTATTCGGTAAGTGAGTCAGGTGACTAAATCCGCAATCTATCAGAGCGGTTTCTAATGTATTGATCACTTGTTGAGAAGTTTCTGGCCTCAGTAGTTTAGACGCTCGCTGTTGTACTTGTAGTAATGTAGAAAAATGGTCGATTTCATATTCGAAGCCATTCCCTGATACAGGTATATCAATGAGTTTGGATTGTCCGTTATGCTCAATTTCAATACGTTGTGGGTTCCACCACTTTTCGCATATTTTTATCGTTATCCCGTCACCAGTTAACACCGCATCGCGTTGGAGGTTTCGTGTTATTGAAGCACTGAACTTTCCAGATACGCTACCAGTAAACGTGAAGCAAGCATCGGTATCGACAGCACAGTCTTGAATGCCTTGCGTCAGCTGCACTGAAGGTGGATTAGGGATGCTGCCCAGAGTGTTGCATAAATCGTAGTAGAGCCATAGCCCGTACACACCAACATCAAGCGAAGCACCACCGCATAGCTCTGGATTGAAGATAAATAAGCTAGGGTCGTAGTCGTGCTCATTACCAAACCCCGCCTCAACATGAAGTTGCTGAATGTTCTGCTCTACCAAATACGTTTTCAATTCTATGTAAGCAGGGAAGGTGACGGTTTTCATCGCTTCAAGCAACAGTACATCATGCTTCTTCGCCAGTGCACTCATTTCCAACCAGTCTTCAAGTTGTGTAAAAGCTGGCTTCTCTACCAAAACATGCTTGTTGTGCTTGATAAACAGTTCTGCAAGGGGTTTGTGGTAAGGGTGAACGGTAGCGATGTACACAGCATCAATCTCAGGGTCCTCGGCCATGTGTTGATAAGATTCATAGCTATGGTTAGCGCCGTATTGTTGGCAAAATAGATTTGCTCTTTCTGCGTCCCTGGCTGCAACCGCATATAGCTCTGCCTTAGAGCTATGTTGGGTAACTGCGACTGCAAAACGATGCGCGATGTTGCCTAAACCAGCGATTCCCCATTTGATTTTATGCATTGATTGGACCTCTATGTAGTGACCCATAGAGCATAGCGAATCAGTAGGTGGTGAAATAGAGCACAAAAGGTGAAGGTTGTTCATTATTTCCTAGCTATGTATAGGAAACAAAAAAGAGCTGGTGCCTATTGCGACACCAGCTCTAAATCATTTGAAGATTGTCTTAGTGATTAAATTGATTCACTAGGCGTTTTAGGCTCTGTAGGTGAGTAGCTAGGGATTCTGCACGTCTTACAGATGTAGAAGAAAGCTCTCGCGTTTCGATGATCGCTTGCTTGACTCGAACAACATGGTCATTGATACCGTGAGTGACTTGCACCTGCTCCTCAATTGCTTGAGAGGTTTGAGCGCTTTGCTCATTGATCGACATAAGGTCTTGAACAATTGCTTCGAAAGAGGCTCGGCTTTGCTGAGACTTCTCGACACAAACCTCAGAAGAGTGGATACCTTCTTCGATGAAGCGCCCCGTTTGATTCACCGTGTTTTGTAGAATCTCAATACGTGAGCGAATCTCTTCGACGGAAGAACTTGTCTTGCCAGACAGTGCTCGAACTTCGTCAGCAACCACGGCGAATCCGCGCCCTTGTTCGCCTGCGCGAGCCGCTTCAATCGCAGCATTGAGTGCCAGAAGGTTCGTCTGTTCGGCAATGCCTTGAATCATAGACAGAATCGCTTCGATGCCATCGACATCGTTGTAAAGCTGCTCTAGTGCAGATTTAGAGCCTGTTAAGTGCTCGCTAAGCTCATGCACTGTTTGAGCGGCTTCTTCCACGGTAGAAGCGCCTTGTTGTGCTTGATCCTGCGCGTTAATTGCGAAATCAGCGCTCTGCTTGGCTTGATGAGCAACTTCATCGATCGATGCCAACATCTCTTCTGCTGAAACTGCCATTGCATCCGTCGCGAGATCTTGCTCACCTAATTCGTTATCAATACTCTGGCGATTCGCAAGCTCTTGTTTTGCCGAATCAATCAGATCGGTAGAGGTTTCAGAAGCGCGTGACGTGACTGCGCGAAGTTCTGCACTTTTCATCTGCATAGCGAGCTCAATAGGCGAGAGATCATCACAATAACCCGTATATGGCTTTTCCATGATCGGGTTGTCGTAATGCTCTTTAGCGAGCTTATGTATCGTAGATAGGCGTTGCTTGAACATTGCAGCACAGCCCGCTTGAGCCAAAACCGTAACCAATAATGCGATAGCGGCCATCGTAGTCGGGATCACTCCTGCAATAAGCGCTAACCCTAGTAGAGCTTGCAAACCTAATAGAGCATATGAGCTGAGAAGCCAGCGCATTCTTCGAATTTTAACTTTTCCAGCGTGCATTTGAGCGTAAAGCGTTTTAGCTCGCTCAATTTGGCCGTCAGTGGGTTGTGTTCTTACTGATTGGTATTCGTGTACCGATCCATCCGAGTTGCGAATTGGAGTAACAAACGCAGATACCCAATAGTGACCCTTGTCTTTACATTTGTTCTTCACCAAACCCATCCAACTATTCCCCGATTGGATGTACTGCCAAAGCTGAGCAAAAGCTTCTTTAGGCATGTCTTGGTGGCGAATAAGGTTGTGAGGTTGCCCTAACAACTCTTGTTCGCTGTAGCCAGCAACGTGGTAAAAGTCTTCATTACAATAAGTAATATTACTTTCTGGCGTGGTGGTCGAAATAAGACTATCCGTATCTGAAAAGCGAACTCTTTCATCATGATTGTTCATTACGTACTGCCTTGTATTTGTTATAAGAATTTATTGTTTTATAAGGCGCGTATTATCTTATAAGTGTCAAAATGATGCCTTATCAATAAATTGACGGCAGTCATTATTTAACCAATTGAAATTTAATATGGATTGATATGGATCAATACGAATAAGCTCTGAATAGGTTAGCTGTGATTTTTATCGCTTTAATGTCATTTATTCGTCATAAAAATGGAATCAATGTTCCAGTTTTTGAGTTGTATTTCTCTATTAATTTTGGGCCAATTTTTTACTAATGCACCATATTGGTGATCGATTCGCACTAAAATAGGGAGTGTAATTGTTTGAACTGTATATAAATTAATCATACAAGTTAATTAAAGCCCTGTTTTGTATATGGTCTATAAATTGCTTTGTTGTATATAGATGTAAAACAAAACAAGGAATGTAGATGAACCTTACGGATCAGGAACGTCATTGGCTTAAATGGTTTGGCTCAACGGGTAAGATTGCGATGAGAAAGGCCTGTTTCTTAAATCGAACGCGCACTAGGGAGTTAGAGCAGACGTTCGAAAGTATTGCGGAGACACGGGTACAGTTACTAAATAATTGGGTAAAGAACCAATGGGACTTTCTCGAAGATGCCGCGCTGTATGTTGCTAGTCGAACGGAAGAGCAAACAACGGAAACGTTGCAAAGGCTTCTTAATCGCAGCCCAGATATCTCAGAACTCGCGGTCGTGGACGAGCGAGGCATCGCCCAAGCGTCAAGCTACAGCAATCATGTTGGTTACACGCTTACTGACCCCAAGGCGCTCAACGAAGGTTTAAAGAAGCGCTATCTTCATGGGCCTTATGTTGACGAGCGTACGTTATCGGTTGGTGCTTCAAGCTCGTCGTTTCATGACCAAGTTACACTGATGTTTTATGTGCCGTTCTCACGTGAAGACGGTAAACCACTGTGTCTGTGCGGACGAGTACCAAACGATGTGATTGGCGATATTATCCAGCGTGAAGCGGGGCATATCTATAGTGAGTCTGGGGACAACTATATCTTTATGGTGGAGTCGAATCATGATCCACGTATTGAAGCCGGTGTCGCGCTATCTCGCTCTCGATTTGAAGACAACACCTTCTCGCATGGTGAGAACCTTAAACAAGGCGTCAATACCGATTGGGGCGTGGTGAAAGTTCAGCATCATACCGAGTTTGAAATCCGCTTTACCGACCCTGCGACCAAGCAGTTACACCCAGGCGTCAGAGAAACAATAAAGAAAGGCAACAATGTCTTTGTTGAATATCCGGGTTATTCCGATTACCGACACATTCCTGTCATTGGTAAAGGTGTGACTTTTCAACTCGATGGCTCACCAGATAAGTTCGGCATGATGTGCGAGTCGGATTTGGAAGAGGTGTACCGTGATAGAAGCCTCAGCTACACCTTATCGAAACACTTTATTGGCAGCATGCTTTTTACCCTTTTCCTACCTCTACTGCTGACTCACCTTTTTGATTTATCTCCTTTTATACAAGCAAGCCTAATGGTTGTCTGCATGTTGTTGAGTCTTGGTCTGTTTCGAGCGTTTAGTGCCAAGCCGCTGGTCAATAAAATGAGTAAGATGACCATGGTAATGCAGACACTGGCTGAAGGGGACGGCAACCTCAGTCGTCGACTCGACCCCAGTACCTTCAGTAGCGATGAATTGGGCAGTTTAGGGCGTTGGACGAACAGTTTTATCGATAATCTCGATGGGATCATCAGCGAACTGATCCATGCCAGTAGTGAGGTTCGCCAAGTATCAGAATCGATGTTTAGGCGCAGTGTGGTGATGAATCAGGCCAGTGATGACGCCTCACATTCGCTGCACAATATGTTGGAGTTGAGCCAGCACCAACAGAGTGAAATCACCAATGCGACGGTTTCAGCGACTCAAATGGATACGGTGATGAAACATGCTGTGGAAAGCGCTGAAGAGGAGTACAAGCAGGCAGCGCAAGGAATGGAGTCTGTGCGTCATATCGTCGAAAGCTCAGCGACCAGTGTTAACGAAGTGAATAACGAGATGAGTAAGGTCTCTGACATTATCAACATCATTACGGATATCACGGCACAAACCAATTTATTGGCTCTCAATGCGGCGATTGAATCTGCGCGAGCGGGTGAGCATGGCCGAGGCTTCTCGGTGGTAGCGTCAGAGGTTAGAACCTTAGCTGATCGTACTTCGCAGGCGGCCAACCACATTGGTGATCTGATGAAAGAGTTGCATGCTAAATCGCGCAGTGCGGTGGCATCTATGGAGCAAGGAGTGGAAAACGTCAGTCGAGGGAACTTGATGGTCGATTCTAGTGCTCGTAGTGAGCAGATGCGGGTCGCTGTTGCCGAGCTGTTTGCGACCATGTCGAAACTCGATGAGAACAGTCAAGAGAACGGTCATACAGCAGACAAAGCTCAACGTTCTATTTCCGATCTTCAAACCTCGACTCAACAGCTGGCGCGTCGTGTGACTCTGATGGGTAATGCCTTAGGTCGTCTGGAACAACTTATTGGTCGCTTTGAGGTGAGTAAGAAAGCGGCTTAACGCTCTCAAATTGAAAGATATATTCAGATAACTCTCGCCCACAAGTTATATCAATATCGATGATAGCTTGTGGGTGTTTTTGTCGTTATCTCTCTATTTATATATCTCTCTACCTACCTCTCTATCACTCCATACCAATCATGCTGCTGAGCGAGGCGTTTTAGTTTGCTCAGCTCGCTCTCATTCTCCTCAACAAGCCAACCGATGAGATCATCAATGACCGCATTCTTGGTATTTTGATGCAGGTAATACGTCCACGCACTATGCTGAATTTTCGCGTTTGGCGGGCAATATAAGAAACCACGCTCTAATTCAGGGATGATCAACAACAAGTCAGTGACGGTAACACCTTGTCCAGAGAGGCAGGCGTTCAACGCCAAATCAAGGGAGAGGAAGCTGGTATTTCGAACAGGCGTTGTCGGTGGATACGCTACATCGGATAACCATGTCTTCCAGTCAGTGTGGTCGAGAGTAGGATGCAACCTTGGCAAGGTTAGGATTGAGTCTAAATCAAGATCGTCAGTTACTAAGCTGTGCGAGCAGACTGGTGCCATAAACTCTTCGCGCAGTACACGGATACCAGGTTTGTTGTCGTAATGGTTCTTCAACTGCGTATGGAAGACCAACAAGTCGTAATCGGTGTAGTTAAGTGCTTCATCCTCCTCGATAACAGGAATAATCACGATCTCGTAATCAGGGTATCGCTCATTGAGCTGCCTAACTTTAGAGATCAGTACACGTGTGGCATAACTCAGCGCAGCTTTGATGACGATTCGTTTCTGTTTAGGCTCTTTCCAGCTGGCAAGCACGGATTCAATGTTGCTATAACCTTCGCGTAGGGCAAGGTACAACTCGTTACCTTGTGGCGTCAGTTCAATAGCGCGATGCTTGCGACGCACCAGTGAAATTTCTAGCTCATCTTCTAACTGTTTCACCTGTCGGCTTACTGCACTCTGAGTAACATTGAGCTCGTCTGCAGCCAGTGTAAAGCTCATGAGCCTAGCGACAGATTCAAAGGCGCGCAGCCCATTGTGAGAATAGGGCAGATTTGGATATGGGGTCATAAAACACTCGCATGAGTTTTTAGAATGTTAGAGTGGCAGATATATCAATTGAAGGCTAGTGCTAAAAGCCATAAGGTTTGTGGAAATCTTAAGAGGCTCTCATGAAAAAAATACTCGCACTAGCATTCCCGCTCATCATTTCACAATTGATATCAATGGCATTGGTGTTAACCGATGTATGGATGATGTCTCGAATTAGCGTATCTGCGCTGGCTGCGGGTGGTTTGGGTGCCTCGATCTACTTCTTCATCTTTCTTATTGCCAGCAGCACGGTCGGTTGCGTCGCAAACTTAATTGCTATCGCCTACGGGCAGAGAGTCGCGCGCCCAGACTTTGGCAACCAACAGATCCGTCTGGCAGTAAAAGGCGCAGTCATGCTTTCGTTTGTGATGAGCGCTGTTTTGATGTCTGGTTTCTGGTTCGCGCCTCAAGTACTTGAAATGGCGAAACAACCGCCAGAGGTGATTACTCTTGCGATGGAGTACGTTCATGCACTTAAGTGGGTGATGTTGCCATCATTGTTATTACTGGTTTTGCGAGGATTAACCAGCGCCTTTGGTAACGTACGCTCTATTTTGATCATGTCGATAGCCACTGTTATTTTGAACGTGCCAGTGAGCTATTTCATGACCTTCGAGCTGGGTATGGGCTTAACGGGGCTTGGTTTAGGTACCGCGATTGCAGCACTGGTTGTGATGATTGGCTACACGTTCTGGGTATTTCAACGTGACGAGTTCAAACCGTTCGCCCCTTGGCTGCACTTGGAAGAGTATTCGGTCAAGTTGATGGCTCCGCTGCTATTGATGGGCTTACCTATCGCGGTCGCGGCGATCCTGGAGCATGGTCTTATCTATGGCGGCACGCTAATGGCGGGAACCATCAGTATTGCGTCATTAGCACTGCACCAAATTCTGCTTCAGTGTTTGAGCTTTACTTGGAACTTCAACTTTGGTTTCTCACAGGCAGCGGCGATATTGGTCGGTCGTGACTTTGGTGCGGGTAATATCGAAGGAATTAAGAAGACTTCAATGCAAAGCTTTATTCTTGTCTCGCTGCTGAGTTTAGTGTTGTGCGGTGTCTTTATTGCGTGGCCTGAAGCCATTGCGGCAATGTTCCAACTTGATGACGGTACAGACACTATGTCAACGCTATTAACTTCGGTTATTTGGGTAGTGGCTCTCTGCTTTATTGTTGATGCATGGCAATTGCTAGCGATTAACCTACTAAGAGGTATGAAGATTGTCTCCATGCCAACGGTAATGACAGCGATTGGCTACTGGGTATTTGGATTGCCAGCGGCATGGTATCTAATGCCGGACTATCAGCTTGCCGGTATCTGGGGCGGCATTGGTATCGGCCTCGGTGTGACGGGTATCTTGTTGCTTGTTCAACTCATGGTTGAAATCAGAAAGCAGCGCTCTTTAGATTGCTCGGCACAATTGGCGCATTAATCCCGTTTGTACAACTTAGACCAACGTCGTACAGAAACCCTAGCATAAGCTGATTACACTGTATTGAAGACTTAAGGAAAGAGGTTGTACAAATGGAAGTAGGGTTGTTTTGGGCCGAGAAAGGGATGTTGGTACTTGGGGCTCTTTTTGTACTGACGAGCGTAATGCAATATGGGAAGCGCAGTTCCGATTGGAAAGGTGTGATTACCATGTTCTATAAACGCATTCCTATGAGTGTCTCGGAATATAAGTGGTATCGCTTAGGTATTGCGCTTTTGGTGTTCGCCGTCATTTTGCGTTTTGCTTTACTGATTTTATGGCCAACGTACCAGCTTTAATCGATCGCTTCGTTACACATATTTCTAGAGCGGAATGACGTGATTTATCAATTGTTGCCATTCCAGCATCTTGTTTAGAAAACACCACTCGATTTATTCAGAAACCCTTTTATATTAAGGGTTTCTGACTGCATATCTTGATCTCTCAAACATAGCAAAAACTTCTAATTATCTTGCCTGTAATCACCATATTAATGGATTCACCCCGTACCTGATACCATAAGGATCTGTTACACTCGCTATTATTCGCTTCAATCATTGGTGGTACATTAATGTCGTTTCCAGTTCTTATATGTGATGATTCTGCCTTAGCCCGCAAACAGATGGCTCGCTCTTTACCGCCGTCGTTAAATGCTGACATAACCTTCGCGGTGCATGGATTGAATGCGCTCGATGAATTAGCGAGTAATCAGTTTAAATTAATGTTCCTCGACCTGACCATGCCAGAGTTGGATGGCTATGGAACATTAGAAGAGATGCAGCGTTTGGGTAATACGACTCCTGTCGTCGTTGTGTCTGGTGATATTCAGCCTAAAGCTAAACAGAAGGTTATGGAGCTTGGGGCGAAAGCCTTCCTGCAAAAACCAATTGACCAAGAGGCACTTAAAGCCGTTCTTCGTGAATTGGTTGATCCGCCTAAGCAGCCACAATTAGTCACACCAGCGCCGCTAGAGCTGCCTATTCTGCGCAGACGCGATATCTATATGGAAGTGGCTAACGTTTCGATCGGCCGTGCGGCAGACGCATTGGCCCGCCACTTCGATGTATTTGTTCATCTACCACTGCCTAACGTCAACATCTTTGAGGTAAGTGAGCTTCACATGGCACTGCGCGATTTGGCCGACAACGACCAGGTATCTGGTGTTTGCCAAGGCTTTAGTGGTGAAGGTATTGCCGGCGAAGCATTGGTTCTGCTCAGTGATTCGAGTGTGAATGATCTCAAGAAGCTGATGAAGGTGCCAACAGACAGTGAAGAGCTTGAAGAATTAGAGCTGCTTATGGATGTATCCAACATTCTTGTGGGTTCTTTCTTAAATGGCTTAGGTGAACAGTCTGAAGTGCGCTTCTTCCAAAGTTCTCCGGTACTGTTAGGGCAACATATTCCAATCGAATCAGTGATTGCCAATACCAGCGGTTCGTTCAAAAAGACCATGACCTTTGAGGTGAGCTACAACATTGAAGGCACCTCAATTCGTTGTGACCTACTGTTTATGTTTGTGGATGAATCTTTACCGCTACTAGACAACAAGCTGTCTTACCTAATGGAGGAGTTCTAATTATGCTTCAATTACCTGCAGAGTTTGAGCAGTTCCATTGGATGGTCGATATGGTTCAAAACGTCGACATGGGACTTGTTGTGGTCGACCGAGATTTCAACGTGCAAGTTTGGAACGGCTTCATGACACACCACAGTGGTAAACAGTCTCATGATGCGATTGGCAAATCGATTTTCGAGCTGTTTCCTGAGATCCCAGAAGAGTGGTTCCGCCTCAAAACTAAACCCGTTTATGATCTTGGCTGTCGTAGTTTCATTACGTGGCAACAACGTCCGTATCTGTTCAAGTGTCGTAACGTGCGACCTGTTACTCAACAAGCAGACTTCATGTACCAGAACGTGACACTTAACCCGATGCGTTCTCCGACTGGACAAGTAACGTCACTGTTTCTTTCTATTCAAGATGCGACGGCAGAGGCTCTGGTTGCTCGTCAGTAAGAATCACTAAACAGATTCATAAAAGAAAAGGCACGCGATTATGCGTGCCTTTTTCGTTTTTCGTGCTTCTGAGCTAGAAACTGTAGTGGGCACCAATTGAGAAGTAGTTAGCTGTGTAGTCCAGTGCTAGAGGTTGGTATGTGTAATCGAGAGAAAACTGCAGTCCTTTTTGCCACGGACTGTTCATGCTGACACCTACATTCGCGTACGGCTTGATTGAAGACTCTGAATCTTTGGTTTCAGTATTTGCGCCAATGTCTTCGACCTTTTCGTCTACTGTCGAGTATGCTCCACCGGCAGCGGCATAGACATTAATGAGTTTACTTACAGGCTGGTGGATCTTTACGCCAGTACTGATCGCCTTGTATTCCATAGTTGTAATTGTGTCATTACTGCCGTCGTAGATGTCTCCGGAGATAGAAAGAGTATCGGTGTAACTCAGATCTAGTGCGACAAAAGGCGTGAAATAATAATTTAGGCGGCCGCGTGAAGTGAAACCAGTCAAGCTTTCGCCGTTCTTAGTAATGTTCGACATACCAATATCAAAAGAGTATTCCAGCGGCACTTTGGCAGCGTGGGCGTTCAGGCAAATAGTAGAGAGTGTGCTGAGCAATACAGCTTTAAAGATTCTTGGCATTGAGCAACCTTGTTAATGAGAATTAAATGGTATGCTGCATTGTAACATATATGGAGTATCATTCCATTTGATGTGGTAAGAATTTTAGACGTGGGGATAATAGGTAACAGGTGGGTGGAAAGGGGGGGGGAGAGAATGTGGCAATCAATAGATAGACTGCCACAGATAATTGGATAGGGTGATTACGGCTTAGAAATTTAGGTAGGCACCACCATACACAGAAGCTGCACCTTCTCCGCTTGGTAGCCATTGATAGCTGATACCTGTATCTAGAATTAAAGGTGAGCCAAGGAGAGCAAAAGTGATACCTGTACTCGCATAAGGTTGGATACTGCTGTCTGTTGTGGTTTCAGATACGCTGTTGACTGCATCCCAACGTGTGACCTCGGAATCGATGTAGCTCGCTCCGCCCGAACCATAGAGGTTAAACCCGCCAAAGCTCTGCTCCAGTTTTAGGCCTGCGCTGTAAGAGTTGTACTTTGAAGCAAAGCCATCAGATTCTGACGTCACAGTACTATCTAAGGTTGCAGTGTGGCCAAAGCTAAGATCGAGTGACACCATAGGTGAAAGGTAATAGTTGTATCCTAGCTGCGCAAAGTAGGCTGTTTCAGAATCTGAACCATCAGAAATCGCAGTCGCACCGAGATTGGTATAGAAAGAACCGGGACCATTTTGTGCCAAAGCGGAGCCACTGATACATAAAAGCGCAAGTAGAGGGAGGGTTTTCTTCATAACTAACGTCCTTG
The DNA here is from genome assembly GCF_059834255.1 of Vibrio sp. R11-SG3-ISO9. Lineage (NCBI taxonomy): Bacteria > Pseudomonadati > Pseudomonadota > Gammaproteobacteria > Vibrionales > Vibrionaceae > Vibrio > Vibrio sp. R11-SG3-ISO9. Next base: position 94,400 of record NZ_JCBDGU010000004.1, on the reverse strand, counting down.
TAAGCCATTCAATGTGCTCTTGTTTAATATAAAGAGCAGTTCTAATAAGCAACTTATACCTTATTTTAGACTGTTTGACTCGCAAGAGTTATCGCTAAAGAGCGAGCTTTTGATCTCTGCGACACCTTATTCTTTTTCATAACGGCGAATTTTTAGGCACTCAAACAAGAAAATTCAAAAAATTTGTACTTTTTGAAGTGTTTCTACAGGCCAAAGATTGACCATGATGACGTCTTTTTCTCACAGAAATAGAAATAAAAAGAGAAAGTAGCGATGAAGCGATGGAAAACGTTTGCGCAAATGTTGCGTAAGTTTGCGTCACGCTGTGCGCTTAAGTCGTTAATATCTAAGTAAATAGCTGAAAAATAGGAAAGGAGAGAGGAATTCGGATATGGAATCTTTGGGAGGATAGCATAAAAAAAAATGAAATATCAGACTTGCTGTTAATAAATCACGGCCTATAATGCTGAAAACCGGAGCGTCTGCCAACGCTCCGGTTTTTTTGTGTCCGAAGAAAAGTAAACTCGTCTGCCAACGACTTTACAACGCACCATGCGAGTGACACATACATTTATGAATCAAGGAAAAACACCATGCGTATCGAACAAGAACTTAAGTTAGGCTTTAAAGATGTACTGTTTCGCCCGAAGCGTTCAACACTAAAAAGTCGTTCTCAAGTAAATTTAACCCGCGATTTTACATTCAAGCACAGCGGTCGTCAATGGGCTGGTACTCCTGTTATTGCAGCAAATATGGATTCTGTTGCAAGTTTTGAAATGGCAGCGGCTCTTGCAGAGCACGAAGTAATGACAGCTGTTCACAAACACTACACAGTCGAGCAGTGGGCTGACTTCGTAAAATCAGCAGACAAGAAGACGCTAAACAATGTTTTCGTATCAACAGGTACTTCTGACGCTGATTTCGAAAAAACAAAAGAGATCATGGCGCTATCTGAAGAGCTAATCTTCATCTGTATCGATATCGCAAACGGCTACTCAGAGCACCTAGTAGAGTACGTTCAAAAGGTACGTGCTGAATTCCCGAACAAAGTTATCTCAGCAGGTAACGTTGTAACAGGTGATATGTGTGAAGAGCTAATCCTAGCGGGTGCTGACATCGTTAAAGTTGGTATCGGCCCAGGTTCTGTATGTACTACACGTGTTAAAACAGGTGTTGGTTACCCTCAACTTTCTGCAATCATCGAGTGTGGTGACGCAGCACACGGCCTAGGCGGCATGATCATCGGTGACGGTGGCTGTTCATGTGCAGGTGACGTTGCAAAAGCATTCGGCGGTGGCGCGGACTTCGTAATGCTAGGCGGTATGCTAGCAGGCCACGAAGAGTCAGGCGGCGAAGTGGTAGAGCAAGACGGTAAGAAGTTCATGAAGTTCTACGGCATGTCGTCTCAATCTGCTATGGACAAGCACTCAGGTGGTGTTGCTAAGTACCGCGCAGCTGAAGGTAAAACTGTTTTACTTCCGTTCCGTGGTTCTGTTCACGGCACTATCTCTGACATCCTTGGTGGTGTACGTTCAACTTGTACATACGTAGGCGCAGCAAAGCTTAAAGAGTTAACTAAGCGTACGACTTTCATCCGTGTACAAGAGCAAGAGAACAACGTATTCGGTAAAGAGTAACCTGAACGAATTCGAATAGTTTGAAAATCAAGAGCCGCTTTTTAGCGGCTCTTTTTTTGTCCAAAAAACGTTAATTGGTGACAAAGTAGCGGTAGAGAATTTTAGGTTTAAACTTGTATCGTTGCTAACACCTAGCTACTTCTGTCTCACTTATTAACTTAAGTGGTTTTATTTGGCGTATTGCTATCTCATGAATTTTATATAGCCTCAGGTTATGCGTCACGAAAACGTAATTATAGTGTTGTTTTACCAGTTTTTTCTTGTGTAATAAGGCCAGCTGAAAATTGCTAGGTATTTAATGTAAGTTAAAAATGAAACGAAGAATACTTTTGGGGTTAGTTATATCATTTGCGGCGATTAGCTTTCCTGTGGCGAGTCAAGACTTCCTGCCCGTTCAGCAGGCTTGTGATAAACGTTATACCGAGGATTTAGAGGAGCTAAAAACGACCGAGCCATCTTATTATAGTTATTACCACTATATCGCAAGTGGTGGTTGCCCTGGCGTTGAGTTAAGAGAACGGCGTTTTGAGCGTATTGATCATCACTTTGCTAGGCTCGGTAATTTTAATGCTCAGTGGGAGTTAAATAAGGATTATGCGAGTTTGGTTGAAAAAGCGGTCGCTGGTTCTATTTCCGCTAGAGCGAAAATCGTTCTGTCCAATACCGTGCCGCAAACAACGCAATATAGCCGCGATAAAGACCTTGATAATTTGGAACTGTCTGATGAGATAAAGCAGCGATATATTTCACAGATATTGGAACTTGCAGACAGAGGAGATATCAGGGCACTTCATGTCGCTATGGCATACTATTTGTATGCTCCAATCTCGTTATCTGGTGATGATGATGACGCTTCGATGGCTACTGAGAGGCTTAGAAAAGCGCGACGGTTGATGGAGTTGTACGGTAATGATTACTTATGGCTGAATATGACATACAACAATTGGCTGTTAGAAGCTAAAGATCTTAGTTGGTGCGCCGAGAATATTAAAGGTAGGCAGTACTTTTCAGAGTTTGAAAAAGGGCTTTATACTTTCAGCAGACCATTTTTTTGTAACAGTGTTTTTAATAAAAAACTATTCAATAAAATAGAGCTTATGAGTGATGTCAGCCGCCTACATTTCTTTAAAGAGCTGATAGCCTCAATGGAGTTCGATTTTTCCGGCAGCCACCAGGCCAGATTATATCAACTGAAAAAGTGGGACCGTACACTTAATAAGCTGGCACTGTTAGCCTATTTTGATGTGTCATTAGTCAATGAAGCTTTAGCTTTTTCTCTGCTATCACTGCCGTACGAGCCTAACCGTGATCTTGCCGGATTTTACTGGCTTGATACGGAACGTCACCCCTCACCGTTGATGCGACTGATAAGTAGCATGTATGGCAAAAACGGTTATGACGTCGAGGAGAGTGCCGATGAACAGATTATCCCCGAGATTTTGGCGAGCGAAAAATACTTTGGATTGGCGTACGCTTACTTGGGTAGAGATGATGAATACTACCAGTTTACTTTAAACAGAGTATTACCAAAGGGCGATTGGATTTCACTCTACACTTTTTACCTTATGTATAAGTATGAGGATAACACTCGTGCCTGGGCGATGATAAAAACACTTGAGCAATATGACGAATATATTGCAAAACAGGTGGAAGAGGACTTTTTTTTAGGTGGACTTAGCGAACCCGATAAGAAAGCGGTTCAAAAAGTGATGGAAGAAATACGGCCATACCTCCCAGAAAAAAACAAAGTAAATTATTCTCAAATATATTGGAAGAGGGATATACAACCCTACCTTTTAAAGCAACTGTCGTTACTAATTGAGAAAGAAGAAATCAAGCTCAAGTGAGAGCGTAAGGTGTTGCCAAAATAACCGAGAGCCGCTTTTTAGCGGCTCTTTTTGTCTAAACGTTACTGAAAACGATACTCATAGATTGTAGGCGCGTGTGGAAACAGCCCTTCAATAATGTCTTTCAGACAAGGCGTAACAAGAGTAATATTCAACTTTGTTAGTATGATGTTCTACTGTATAGTCGGAAAATCATTCAAGATATTGATATTAAAGGCGATGTCAATGTCTTGGCTTAATGCTTTCCGACTATATTGTGACTATACGAATGGGGTTTGGTGTGAAAAATCTGTTCATGATCTTATGCATGTTTTCTTTGGCTTCTTGTGCAACGGCACCAAAGCCACCTCAACCAAACCTTACTGATAGCCCAAAAGCCAGTTATAAAGTTGCACCCAAGTACCCGAAAGAAGCATTGAGTACCGGCGTTGAGGGCTCTGTGGAGTTTAGGTTTGATTTAGACCCAAATGGAAAGCCAATTAACATACAGATCACTCGCTCGTGGCCGAAAGGTGTTTTTGATGAGAGTGCCACAGAGGCGCTTCGTCAATGGACATACTTAGTGAAAGATGCACAGGGAAATCCGTTGAAATCAAAGAATATTGCAGTACAAATGCGTTTTACATTATACGCACCAATTTCGGATAAGTGGTTGTGACATTGAACCGACTAGATGCATTTCTATCGCCACCATTTCGGTGGCGTTTTTGTATCTGAAGATACTCGCCTACATAGCGATACAGTTGTACTCGCTTGGCATGCTGTTTACTATGCAACTTGTTAATTTGAGTACATTTCAATTTTGGTAAGTAAGGGCAGTTATGCGTCGTTTGATCGGCTTAGTTCAAAAATATTGGTTGGCAATTACCCTGTTGGTCTTGGCTGTTATCACCATACTCTCACTTCTTCCTGTTCCTAGCCTGCCGCCAGTGCCGGGTACAGATAAAACACATCACTTTATTGCTTATGCAGCATTAACCTTCTCTGTTGCATTGGCGAGGCCAAAGAACTGGCTGTTGATAGCGCTTTTCTTTGTTGTTTGGAGTGGAGCGATCGAAATACTTCAACCCTATGTGAATCGCTATGGAGAGTGGTTGGATTTAGCGGCTAACGCTGGTGGTGTAGCGTGTGGGATCTTGTTAGCTAAAGTTGTGAACTTAGCCTTTCCTATGGATGAAAAAAAGCGTGAAGAAACATACCAATAGCAGTGTGATCTCCTTGTAAGTCGACTAAGATTTTAAATTCAACATAAGTAATTTTGAGACAACTAAAGGATTAGAAATGTCAAAACTACTGGTTTATGCCACCGCTGCTTTCTTCATTGTTTATGGAGCATTGTTTCTTCTTATCCCCACAGGGATGGCGTATTGGATCACGGGTGCGGAGTTGAATACGGCATCTGCAGTGATAGATGTACGCGCTACTTATGGTGGAGCTCAGCTTGCTATAGGCTTGATGATGTTCTTGGTGGTAAAACTCAAAGATGATGTCGAGCTTGGATTGATTTTCGTTGCTGTCGTTTTGTTAGCAATGGCGTTTGGAAGATTAGTTGGTCTTTGGAATGACGGTGAAGCGAATTTAGTCATGTATTTATACTTGGTTGGGGAGCTGCTGTTCGGTGCTCTTGCTCTCGTGTTAAGAAGCAAAGACAAGATCAAAGCTTAGGCTTTTCAATTTATTATGATTACCCACGCTGAGCTGCCTCTCACCACTTTGATAACAGCGTGATCCTGCTAACAAATATCCCTACTACTTTTGTGTATTAATTGTGAGCCATTGATTTGAGTCAATGGCTTTTTCATACCATCCTTTATAGATAACCCAATTACCAAGGATTACTGACTATGAGCTTTTCACTGAGTGGGCTCGTAGGAGAAGTCTATGGATAGCAAATAATAACGAGCAAGGGCTGCTACAGCTTTGCGCGTAGTGGGTGGTATATGAAGTCATCAAAACCAAAATTCTCCGAAGGTCGTCGCCGCTTTCTGCGTGACACCGCAAGAACCGCAGCAGGTGTCGGCGCCGCAGCAACCGTGCTTGGGTTGCAGTCGATGCAGAGTAAAGCGCGAGACACTACCGGCCTGCCAGTAAGGCCACCGGGTGCATTAGAGGGTGAAGCCTTTGAATCAGCCTGTGTTAGGTGTGGTTTATGTGTTCAAGCTTGTCCGTATGACACGTTAAAACTTGCAACGCTGCTTTCGCCACTTCCTTCTGGAACGCCTTACTTTAATGCCCGTGATATTCCTTGTGAGATGTGTGAAGACATCCCTTGCGTTGTGGAATGCCCAACCGGCGCGTTAGACCCACTGCTCAAAGATATCGATGATGCGCGCATGGGTACCGCAGTATTAATCGACCATGAGAACTGCCTTAACTGGCGTGGTTTACGTTGTGATGTGTGTTATCGAGTGTGTCCGTTAATAGACAAAGCGATCACATTAGAACACGTTCGTAATGACCGAACCGGTTACCACGCTAAGTTGATCCCAACCGTCCACTCTGATGCTTGTACTGGTTGCGGTAAGTGTGAACAAGCGTGTGTTCTTGATGTATCTGCGATCAAAGTGATCCCGACCAACTTAGCTATGGGTAAGTTGGGTGAGCACTACCAACTGGGTTGGGAAGAGGTCGATAGAGATCTCAACAATGCGCCAGTTGAAGATGTGATTCCGACTGATGCACTTGAGTCTCTGAACTCCTTGAAGAAGGGGAATCTATAATGGCTAAGAATCTGGCAAAGAATGCAGGTAAAGAAGCGATCGAGACTTTAGGCTGGTGGCGAGCACATCGGTTTCTTATTCTAAGACGGTTATGCCAAATTGCAGTTATGGTCTGTTTTATCGCTGGCCCAACGTGGGGGATCCTGCAAGGCAATCTATCATCTAGCCTGCTTTTAGGGACTGTGCCTTTGAGCGATCCTTTGATTGTGATGCAAACCATAGCAGCGGGTCACATACCTGAACTCACGGTGCTTGCGGGCGCGGGGATAGTGATTGCTTTCTATTTGATCGTTGCGCCACGCGTCTTCTGTGGTTGGGTTTGCCCAATGAACATTGTCACCGATGCAGCAGCTTGGCTGCGCAGAAAGATGGGCTTGAAAGCGAGTTATCGTTGGTCGCCACAAATCCGTTACTGGCTAATTGGTGTCTTGCTGGTAGGCAGTGCAGTTACAGGCACGGTTTTATGGGCGTGGCTTGACCCAGTGGCGACACTGCATCGTGGCTTAGTGTTTGGTATGGGTGCAGGATGGATTCTCATTGCTTTGGTGTTTATCGTCGATTTGCTGCTTGTTGAACACGGTTGGTGTGGTCATTTGTGTCCATTAGGTGCCATGTATGGTGTGATTGGTCGTAAGAGCGTGATTCGCGTAAAAGCGGTACGTCGTGAAGACTGCGATAAATGCATGGACTGTTTTTACGTTTGTCCTGAGCCAGAGATACTTCGTCAGCCTCTGAAGGAAGGGGATAGACGAGTGATGTCGCAGAATTGTATCAGTTGCGGTCGCTGCGTAGATGTTTGTGCTGAGAAAGTCTTTGAGTTTAAAAGCCGATTGGATGATAAATGATTCTCGGGTGTCATAAGCGGCGACATTAGTTTCAGACAAGGTAAAACCGAGTAGGCTCGAATCCCCAAAAGTGATTCGAGCCTTTTTATGCAGAATCATCTGCCAAGCCTTTGGATAGACCTAGCGTGAGACCTTGTTAGCCTAATTTAGGACGTGCTTTTAGTGTTTGAATCTTATGTAGGTTTGCACGTGCTGGGTTGTTTGTTTTTAATTTGCTTTTCAGTGCACCTTTAACTTCGCTTACAGGAACAAAGATACGCTCACCGTCTTTGATTACTGAGACGTATACCTCTCGTGTGATCTCTTCACGAATCAACCATGTGCCATCTTCAAGGCGTTTTACGTCACCTTTCACATTGCCGTCAGCGCCGCGAACTTGCCAAGAGTCTTCTTCGGTGTTCTTAACTGCAGTAATGGTTTTGTCGCTGTGTAAAGCCTCGATTGAGATACCGTCGTCGTTAATGATGATTTCACCAACACGAACTTCACCAATATAGACTGAGTAGAGCGTCTCGTTTTCGTCTGAACGCTCCTTAACTGCGGCCATTTTGCTGTCTGGGTTGTTGATATCAATCTCAATCGGATTTGATGGAGTGCCCATGATCGGGTGAGTAGGTACAGGCACTTCTTCACCTAAATCCGGAATGTAGACATAACCGAAGTCAAAACCGAGATCTGGTGTTTGATCGCCATCTGGAGCATCGACGCCGTAACCTGGATCCACGTTTTCAAAGCCTAAGTCACCGTCGAATTGTGGTGCAGTGTCACCACCGCCTGAGCTACCAGAAGAGCTACAGCCAGCAGCTAGAGAGACCATTAAAGCAACTGCGGTAAGTTTTAGAACGTTTTTCATGAGAACCTCATTTAAGTATCAATATTTGAAAATATGTTGTGATGAGTTTTACCCAGCGATCAAAATGAAACGCCTAGGCCGTATGTGATGGACCAGTCAGAGCTTTTGGATTTATCAGCGCCAATGGTGATGCTCACGTTGTCGAGCATGTAAGTCAGGTCCAAGCCATAGAGCGCTTCATATTGCGTGTCATCCATTTCTTCTCCTTTGAGTTCGTAACTGTTTTTTATCTGACGAACACCAAAAGCGGGGGTGATATACACTTTGTCTGTCGCTGCAACTGGGAGGGTTAGGGATAAGTCTCGTTCCGTATACCTTGATGAGTAGTCTTGAACACTGCTCTCATGGTCGTAACGATAAAACGCAGCTTCTGCGCCAATCCCCACACCACCTTGTTTGTAGCGTGTGTAGCCGAAATACATGTCCTTTGAATTTCCTTCGAAAGAACCACCAAAAGAGACACTATCAATGTGCTGTGGGATCCACTCCTCTGCTGATACCGAATGGGGCAAAATGCTGCCCAATGCGATAGCGGAACAGGCGATGACTTTGAAAGCGTTTCGTAGTTGGCTCAAGTTTCGGCTCCTCTAATTTAAGAGTGAGAAGCGATGGAGTGGTGACTTCACCGCTGTCTCGGGACGAAACAAAGAATGCCAAAATGAGTACAGCGTTAGAAATGGTCAGTTTTCATGTGCGGCATAACTGGGAGTTATGACGAGGAGGTTGGGTTATGAAACGATCTGTTTGCCTATCTTGATCATCTTGTCGATGAGCCACTTATAAAAAAGGTCGTTAGTGAGCCCAGCCGTCCAGCTCATACATATATCAATCTCTGGGACTTGTTCGAGTAACTGGCAACGATAGCCTTCAGTTTCGGATAGCAACTTCATGACACGGGTTGGACCAATGAGCACTGCATCTGAATATTCAAGCGTATCTAACGCCAACCACATGCTGGCTTGATCCAACATCACAGGGTTATCGGGAAGGATGGTATTGTAGATGTGCTGATATTGGGTTGAACCCGAAATCCGTATCACGGGAAACTGCGAGAAAGGTGGGGGCTCGCTAGTTTCGGTGAACAGTGGGTGATCATTACGAGCGATGAAAGAAGAGCTTACAGCACCAAACTTGATACTTTCACAACGTGCACCAGAACCTATGATAGGCCCGAGCGCAAGGTTGATCTCACCATTCTCTAGTTGATTGATATTTTCTCTACTCCACTCTTTACAAACCACAGTTACGTTCGGCGCTTCTTGATGAAGTTCTCGCAGCAAGGTGGAAATCCAATGCGGACTGCCATAATCGGAGAAAATAATACTAACGGTGGCATCTACTTCTTTTAAATCCAGTTCATCTGGGATGACCAAATGCTTGACTTGCTCGCACAGCGATTCAACTTGAGGCTTGATGCGTTCTGCTTTAGGGGTAAGAAGTTGGTTGTTACCCGATCTGACTAACAAAGGGTCATTGAACATGGCTCTCAGGCGAGTGAGCTGTTTACTGACCGCGGGCTGTGACAGAAACAATAACTCAGCACTCTTTGATACATGTTTATGTTCTAGCAATACCGATAGGGTTTTCAGTAGGTTGAAATCGAGTTCGCGCAACTTGGCGATGTCACTATTCCTCATGGCTATAGCCGTCTCTTGTATGTATGCCCATTTGTTATTAAGCATAGATGTAACCATGGTTTTTCGCGTCATATTAAATCGAGATTAAAGTCAAAATTCTATTTTTGAAGTGTCACGCAATTTTTGCAGTAGGAATGAATGAAAAGTAGATTTTTGAGCGTTTTTTGTACGGAAATGTAAATTGTCTCAATTTTGAGTCAGTTGTTTTTAATAAATGCTTTGAATAAATGTAACAAGAAATTTATAAAGTAATAACAGGTTGGCGAGGTGGTCTTTATAGAAGCGCAGAATACAAATAATAGATGCTTCTGTCGGTATTGCTGCTTTGGAATTGCTTGATGAAAATAAAACATAAACTTTTTGGCCTGACTGGCCTCGCGATTAGTGCGCTTATCGTTATCGTATTGATCACTGAAATCAGCAACTTAAAGCTGATCAAACTAGAAAAAACATTGATTGAAGTGAAAGATTTAGAGCTTTCGCTGCAAGAGATGAAAAGGATAGAGCTTCAGTTTCTGAACTCATCAGAAACCAGCTTGTCTGCTCAGTTTTCGAAGGAGTATGATCATTTCAATATTCTCTCACAATCTTTGCTTGCCCACCTTGTTGAGCTTGAGGTTGTGGTGGATGACATGCCAAAGCTGCTGAAAGAAATAACCCAATACCAACAAGGGTTTGAGTCGCTAGTCTCCATCTATGGAGCGGACAAAACCAAAGCTTCAGCCATCATCGCTCAGTCCGATTACCTCTATAACGACATCTATAGGATTTTCAAAGGGGTCGAGAAACAGTTTGAACAAGAGATCGATTCTGCACAGTCCTCGATTAACCAGTTTATTTTGTTCTCGCTTTCCATCGTCGTTATTGCACTTGTTCTGCTGTCTTACGGTTTGATCAACAGCATTCAACGCAGCATTTCTAATTTAAATCTGATTACTAACCAAGTTGCGCGTGACCATGACTTAACACTACGAGCAACGGAATCTAATGATGAAATTGGTGACATTGCTAAGGGCACCAACAAGCTGATTGTGAGTATCGAGGGTTTGATTACTCAGGTACAAAGCAGTGTTGAGAACCTAGGGGCTGTGTCTGTACAGCTTAGATCGAATAGTCACCAAACAGAGCTTTCATTACAGCAGCAACAACTCGAAACTGACAGCGTCGCTACGGCAATCACTGAGATGGGGGAAACCATCAAGGAAGTGGCGGCAACAACAGAGCATGCAGCAAGCAATACTCAAAAAGGGTTCACCGTTGCTCAGCAGGGTTTGGTTGAAATTGAATCAACGAAGCAAACGGTTACGGAGCTGTCTAGTGAGCTGGAATCTGCAGAACATGAGATCGAACATCTGTCAGAGCTCTCTTCTCAAATCAGCTCTGTGATAGGCGTGATCCATGAGATTGCGGAGCAAACTAATCTACTCGCATTGAATGCTGCGATTGAAGCGGCACGCGCTGGTGAACAAGGCCGTGGTTTTGCTGTTGTAGCAGACGAAGTAAGAACGCTCGCGAGCCGTACTCAAACGTCGACAGAAGAGATCTCTAGCATCATTACTTCAGTGCAGAGCCAGACTCAAGCGGTTGTGTCGACCATGAAAGGCTGTCGAACCAAGGGCACAGTGAGTGTTGAGTCATCACAAGTGGCTTACCAACAAATCGAAGCGGTAATGGATGAGATGCAGAAAATCTTGGACAGCAGCACCCAGATTGCAGCGGCTGTAGAAGAGCAGAGTATGGTGTGTAATGAAGTCGCACAAAACATAGTGGTGATTCGAGATACAACCACCACCAATGTCGAAGGTGTGTCAGACAATACTCGCTCAACAGAGGTCGTTAGCCAGCAAACGACAGATCTTCAAACAGCAATCGAGGTGTTTAAAGTCCATCGATAACACAAACCATTATTGAATTGTACTGAGCCTAGTCAGAAATTGGTCAAACTTCATGTCATGGACAACAAGTTTGCAGATTTCATGCTAGGCTCATGTTTTTGTTCAATAAAGGTAAAGTTATGTCAGAAATGTATACCAAGCATGCAAGCAAGTATGCGGAAGTGGTTAAGGGCAATATCTATAACGCGCTGTTAGAGCGCCCGTCTACTTTATCGTTATTGGATGATGTAAAAGGTCTAAAGGTACTCGATCTCGGTTGTGGTCCGGGTGAATATGCTCAATGGTTTCTGGAGCAATCAGTCGCAGAATTGACCTGTACTGATTTATCTGAAGAGATGGTTAGCTTGGTTACAGAGCGTTTTGGCTCAAAGCTAAAGGCCTATGCTCAAGACCTTGCTATTGGGCTTCCTAATGAGCTTGACCAGAGCATAGATGTGATTGTGTGCCCGCTAGTGCTGCATTACATTGAAGACCTCACACCAGTGTTTAAAGAAGTGCAAAGGGTTCTTAAGCCTGGTGGTTACATGGTCTTCTCTACCCATCACCCATTTGCTGACTTTGAATGCTCAATTAATGGTAACTACTTTAGTCGTGAGTTTATTCAAGAAGAGTGGAATACCATAGGCGACCCTGTGGAAGTGAGCTTTTATCGTCGTTCACTTACTGAGATCTGCAATTCGATTGCTGCATCTGGGTTAGTGATTTCAAGAATCACCGAAGGTGAAGTGGATGAGCGGGTACGAGAGATAGATGAAGATAGATATAACCATCTGAAAAATAATCCAAACTTCATTTTTGTTCGTTGTGACAAGCCAGCTTAAATAGAAATACTGTTTCTCAGCGCACTCAATAGTTTAACGCCCAAAGCGAAATTCGTTTTGGGCGTTTTGCCTTTTATTGCGCCATCAACGGATAGAACGGACGCTGGTCGTCATTAACCAAAATGCTGTTAGTAGCTGTGTGGCAAAGCATCCGACGAACAACCACTCGATACCAATCAGTGATGTTAAATAGCCTGAACCAGCAAGGCCAAATGGCATCAAGAGTTTGAACAGTGAGCCTGTTATCCCGTTTACTCGGCCGAGAACGCTGACATCAAAGGCTTCTTGGCGGTAACTCCAGATACAGATGCTGCTATATAAACCCACAGCGGATACCCAAAAGAACCCGGCAATAAGTGCTGTTTGATTCTCCATGACCAACGGAATAACAAACCCGATGGATTCGAGTGCAATCGAGATAATGAGAAGCCATCCTAGTCCCCATTTCTTGCGTAACTTGTCAGCGCTGAATGCACCAATGAGACCACCAAGACCAGAAGCAACGATCAGATAACTGACGCCCACTGCATTTAATCCTAAATCTGCTTTGGCATAGTAGATTGCCTGAATCCAGAATACGGCACCTGTTGTGTTGATGACCATGACAGCAAGCGTAATCAACCACATGTTCTGCTCATTACGTAGTGCTTGCCATCCTTCTTTTATGGCGCTGAAAGTGCTTTGTTTGTCTCTGTTGATGGGTGTTTTTACGTCGAGCCTTTTGAGTTGCCAAAAAGCCAATAGCATCAAAAGTGCTACGCCGATGAAGACGTTATGAATGGTCGCCAGTAACATGATGGCCCCTGAGAGTACTGGTCCAACGGTTTCCATAAAACTGCCCAAGGAGCTCATTCGAGCTGTCGCCACATTTTGAGTCTCATGGGAAAGCGCGCTTTTTTGAATCGACATACGCGCGTTGTGGTAGCCGTAGTTAAACGCCATCATTAAGAACGCACATGGAAACAGAACCCATAATGGCTCAGCTAGGAACTCAACCGCCAGGAACGAGATAAACACCGTTATAGCCTGACCAAGCAACATAGTCAGCGACCACTGCTTTTTATCACTGCGATCGACCCATACGCCAATAAACAGGGCTAGTAATAGATTGGGCAGAAACTCAACGGCCCTCATCCAACCCATCCACTCGGATGATTGAGTCAATTCATACACCAACAATGGTAATGCAAGTGTGTATATTTGGCTTGCAAAGCTAACAAACAGAGCACTGCTAAATAACGTAACGAAGGTTCTATTCTTCCAGATGGAGCCATGAGACTCAGCTAACGTATTCATCTAAATATCCTTTTTATTTTTGGTAACACGGCTATTATTTGAAAATAAAAGATGAAGAAAAATAGAAATATAATTTTAGGATTTCACCTTTATGCGTTATTGGTTAGCTTTGGTATTTTTGCGAGACTTTGGATTCGAGATAGGTCGATGGACACCTATTTCATTAGATGATGTAACGAAAGCATTGAACTGCACGCGTCGTAACGCTCAGCTGGTCATCAAAAGGCTGGTGGAAGAGTCGATCATCGACTGGAAGTCGGGGGTTGGCAGAGGTAATTTGCCTCAGCTTCTCCTTAAAGAGTCGGTAAACACCACATTAATCGAACAAGCTAAGTTCTGGATGAATGAGGGAAAAGCCGATCAAGCGTTGAACCTTATCAGAAGCAAAGATCGTGATCAGTTTATTGCCGAGTTCGTTAGTCAATATCAACAGCAAGATAACGATCAAGACATCCTGCAAATCCCTTTTTATCGAGCGACGCACAGCTTGATCCCTTATGAAATATCTAGGCGTACCGAACGGCACATTGCTGATTACCTCTATGCTAACCTGTTACGTTTCAACAGAGATACAGGCCAGTTGGAAGGCGATTTAGCGCAAACATGGGAACATACTGGTGATACGCTGAAGGTTCGGCTGCGTAAATCACTTAAGTTCTGGGACGGATCAGCACTTACTGCGTTTGATGTGAAGGCAGCCTATGAGTCGATCATCTCGTCAAACTCGGTGAGCCGAGGTCTGTTCTTACTCATTGATGAGTTTTCTGTGGTCGACGAGTACACCTTACGAATTTGCTCCAAACGTTTGTCTCATTATCTGCCAAGGCTGATGTCGCATGGTGCGCTATCGGTTTCCAAATTGAACAGCGACGGTACGATAGTCGGAAGTGGAGCGTTTCGATTGGCAGAGCAAACCGATTACCGAACGCTACTTACTGCGTCTCCTCATTATCACGGCTATCGACCTTGGCTAGATGGCGTAGAAATCTGGAACATGGGCTTATCTGCAAATGACTTTCAAATGCATTGCGATATTGTGCATGGCAGCTCTGCCCCGGATATTGCTGATGAATTCACACAGGTACAACAGTGGGAAGAGGGCTGTATCTACGCTTGTTTAAACAGTGCAAACAACGCATGGATGAAGTTGGCAAAGCATCGTCGATACATCCAACAGTTGCTGCAATCCTTGCCGATGAATGGTGTGAGAGACACTATGATTTATCGACGAGCGTCAGGGATGACAAGCCTTGAACCCTTAAAACTTGGTAAAGCAGTGGACTTGTCTTTCGCGAATCAGGTACCGATTGAGGTGTTAACTTATCAGCTGCCTGGGCATATTGAAGCGGCTGAAAACATCACTGAGCTGCTGTGTCAGTATGGTTTAGATTCAAACCTCACAGTGCTGCCATACCCTGAATTTGACCAAGTAGAACGACAATCGAAAGCAGATATTATTGTTTCTGGTGAGGTGTTTGGTGAACATAAAGAGAGTTCTTGGCTTGGATGGTTGCTGTGTACTAACACCGTGACGGCGAGCCTGAATAAGCAATTGAAGCCTTGGTTCGAACAACAAGTATTTGATAGTTTGGCGCAATCAGATGAAAGCAAGCGGGTTCAAGGTTATCAGCGAATTGAGCGCGAGTTGATTCGAAAAGCGATTTATATCCCTCTGTTTCAATGCGCACAAGATATGAGAATCTCTCATAAAGTGAATGCGATGGATCTTCTTACTAATGGCTGGATCGACTTCAATCAGGTTGTCTTCGAAGGTCGTTAAATGTGTCTCTGTGGTTAAATAGAAATTAAACAAAGGTGGTGTGTTTTGTCTATTCCTCAAGTTGGTTTTAGCCATCAACAATCGAATCAAGCGGAACTTCAAATTCTGGAGCTATCTGATTTATACGAGCAAAATCGGCTCGACCATAGCCCTGAAAGTGCTCATCGTATTAATTTCTTCGGGATCATATACATAGAGCAGGGTACCGGAAGCCACATGGTGGACTTTGAAGATTACCCTTTTCAAGAAGGCTCGGTTCTTTTCGTGCAAAGAGAGCAGGTTCATAGCTTTGATTTTTCTAATCGCCCGAAGGGAAAAATCTTGCTCTTTACCCAAGCGTTTCTCGATCAAGTGCATGCCAATATGAAGTTGCCAAACTACACGCCGACTCACCTGAATGAAAAGCACTCACCATTGCTACAGTTGGAGGAGCAAGACCAAGAACCAACACTGGTCTTTATTCGACAAATGATCGAGGAAATCAACAGAGCATCCAGCGAGCCTTTAATCGTGATGTATCTTTTCTCGGCTTTCGCGCTCACTTTACATCGATTAAGACCTGAAATAAGGCAAGACAAATTGACTCAAGAGCAGAGCGTCAGGTTCGCACGTTTCTTCGAATTAATGCAAAGTCACTTTCACCAAATAAGAGACGCAAATTGGTACGCTCAGCAGATCAATACCACTTATAAGACATTGAATATTGTCTGCAAGTTGGCAACGGGATTGACTGCGAAACAGATGATCGATGCGTTTACTATCATCGAGATTAAGCGTCGTTTGGTGGTGAGCCACACTCCATCACAACAAATGGCGTACGACTTTGGATTTGAGGATGCCAGCAATTTTGTAAAGTATTTTAAGAACTTAACCGGATTGACGCCGAGCCAATTTAGTCAAAAATACAAGAATCCGACGCTTTAGGTTCGATATTCACCATAATTTAACCCATTTTCACTCTGACGAAATCATGGTTGCCCGACTAAGCTGTTACTAACAAAAACGAGAGGGCAACAAAATGATTACATCTCCACTTTCTTCTTTCTTTTCTCGCACACTTCTTGCTGCGAGTGTGCTGAGCCTTGCTGCATGCGCTAATGATTCTATGGTGAAAAACGATGAGCTTTCCAACAAAGATAAAGCCGTAGCGGTGATATCGAGCATCGAAACCGGCGATGCTAACGCTATTCGTTATATCAATCCTACCCAATACACCCAGCATAACTTGGCGGTTGGCGATGGTTTGGAAGGCTTTGGTGAAGTGATGAAGGCACTGCCAGCAGGTAGCGCAAAAGCCGATGTAAAACGCGCTTATCAAGACGGCGATTATGTTTTTCTACATACGGAATATAACTTCTTTGGTCCTAAAGTCGGTTTTGACGTGTTCCGTTTCGAAGAGGGAAAGATAGTTGAACATTGGGACAATCTAGCCGAGCTAGCGACCCAATCAAACCCAAGCGGTCGCACCCAGCTTGAGGGGCCAACAAAAGTGACCGACCTTGATAAAACAGAAGACAATAAAGCCATTGTTGCAGACTTTGTAAGTACCATTTTAATGCAAGGCGATATGTCTAAAATCAACCAGTTTATCGACAACGAAGATGACGCTTATCTTCAACACAACACCATGGTAGCAGATGGCCTAAGTGGCTTAGGCAAAGCGCTTGGAGAGTTGGCAAAAGCTGGTATGCCAATGGTTTACAAAGAGAATCACAAGATCTTGGGTGAAGGTAACTTTGTACTCGCTATTAGCGAAGGCGTGTTTATGAATAAAGACGTCGCCTTCTATGACTTATTCCGTCTGGATAACGGCAAAATCGTTGAGCATTGGGACGTGATTGAGAATATCCCGCCTCGTGAAGAGTGGAAAAACGATAACGGTAAATTTGGCTTCGAGCATGATTACGTGGTGGAAGTAGCTTCGTTCAAGCTTAAAGATGGTGTCGACCCACAAGAATTCGCAAAACTGGATAAAGCCGTTGCCGATAGCTATGTTTCAAAACAACCAGGATTTATTCAGCGTGAATCTGGACTAGTGGATGGCGATACATGGCGTGTGATTGTGCATTGGGAATCGCTGGATGATGCGGATGCATCGATGGAAAGCTTCATGAGTGCCTCTGCTGCGCAAGGCTTTCTAGCTGGCGCAGATACCTCGACAATGAAGATGCAGCGTTACGAAAACTAGCTGTAGTAAACTAAAAAAGACCTTATATCCGTCTAGTTATAGGATATAAGGTCTTTTTTGTGTCCAGAACTCGTATTTGTTGAGCGTTAAATACGAACTCTCAATTCAGTCTTATTTCAATTAGAAACGGAACTCTGCGCTTACTGCGTAGCTGTTTTCAACAATTTTTGCTTCGTAAGTCGTGTACTCAAGTGCCACGCGAGCTGGGCCAAGAGTAACACCTGCACCTACACCGTAGTAAATGTCGTCCGTGTCACCTAGGTTCGTTTGGAAGTGACCAACACCTACACGTCCGTATACATCAAAAATAGTGATTGGCAGAGTTAGCTTAGTGCTTGCTAGCCATGCATCAGAGTGGATGTGCTCGTAGTCTTTGTGCGTATCTACAAAATCTGCGTAACCCGCTTCAATCGCTAGGAAGTCGTTAAGTTGGTAACCAAGGTAAAGGTTGTAGCCGCTGTTTTCATCGCTGAAGTCGGTGTTGTTGCTTTCTGCTTGGTACTCAGAGTAAAGGTAGCTTGCACCCACGTAAGGGTTAGCAGATACCTGAGTTACGAAGAAGATAGCAGCGATAGGAAGAATAAATTTGTTCAGTTTCATTGTTTAAGAACTCTTAATATAAAGGTTGACTAACATTCCCTAATCCTTCAGCAGATGATGCTTTTTACATCGATTAACATATCCATATTGCAAGTGACTTCAGGGAACGTTGCGCCTTCTTATGTTTAAGCGTCTCGCCCCTCACTTGCGGTGTGGGGCTATGATGCGTTGTTCTGGTAGGTGTGGCATAACGGAAAGCTAATCTGTTCATAAATCTTCATAAATATCTCATCAACAAAATATAAAACAAATTAAAACAAAGGCTTGATAAGTTTTTCTAAAAGGATTTAGTCTATAAAAGTTGCATTTCAATGACTCTATCCCTTTTAAGAATGATTGAAATGGCAAACAAGGAAGCTGAAATGTGACATTGATCTCCTTCATAACTGATTCTGTGGGAAATGTACGTTTGCGAGTAATTAAATCCCTGCGAAATCATTGGATTGGGGCTATGTTTACTCAATGAGATGAATAAAAAAGAGAGAGTTTGCGTGAATGCCTGACAAAAATATCAGTTTTATCGTTGATGAATGGCGTTTTGTACCAAATGAAGGACAGATCCAGTTTGGGGATACGTCGATCACGATTGATAATCGGTTGGCAAAGTTACTTGAATTTCTATGTATGAATCCTGGGTTAACACATAGCCGGGATGAGCTTATTGAACAGGTCTGGAATGGCAGTGTATTAACCGATCAAGTCGTCACTCAAGCGGTGTTTGAGCTACGGAAAGTACTCAAGAAGCATAGTGAAAATGAGGCAAGTTACATTATTACGGTACCAAAGCGTGGTTACCGATTTGATGGTGAAGTAAAAGTCGAAAAAATTGCGGTGCAAAAGCCAGAAGCTAGTGAAGAAATGAGCAGTGAACCTGAGTTTTCCATCGCTGGGCGTCGTATTAGTGAGAAAATGACGCTGACACCGCCGAAACCAAACAGGTTAGTATTCCTTTTTGCTCTTTTGATAGTGGTGATCGTTGCGCAATTTGTCATTTTAATTTCCTATCAACAAGATGAGAGCGATTCATCGACTCAACAACATGCAAATCACCTGAGCCATTATGAGTTTCGTTACGCTGTTTTGAATGTCAGTGAAGAGGTTAGAGCGCGCCCAGAACTGTACGGAATGGTGATCAAATTCATTGAGCATGTTGGCTTCTACTCCAATATTCGAGTAGTGAAGTCAGAAGAGCATCGGCGCTTGGCCGCGTCAGAGTTTAATTTCTCTACCGCGATGAGCCGCGATGGCAGCAAGCTTCGTTTGTTGATGAAATATCATAATCGAGTGTCGGGCCAGACCCACTTAAACCGTCGCTACTCTACGAACTTTGGCCGTTTTCATGAAACATTCCCAGCCATGATTGACGATCTGATGCGCGCAATGTACATCGAAGTACCGGAAGACGAGCTACAGCAAAATGTCTCAATCTTCCCAAAAGATGAGCAAGCGATCATATCACTTATGTCAGGGACAGGTGTCTTATACAACAATGGTGGTTTTGACGTGGCGTTGAATCACTTCAGACAAGCGCGCGAATACGCACCTGATAATGCTTATACCATTTCAGTGAGCTACATCGGTGAGATTATGACGGCGTTTACACAGGATGAAGACGATAAGAGCAAGCGTATTGAACAGCTCAACCAAAAGTATTCATCGGCGCTAACCAAAGTGTTACAGAAAGACAAGAACCCGAGAGTGTGTGAAGCGAACGCAATACTTGCTCTTTCCGAGAGCGATCCTGAGAAGGCGTCGAAGATTTTACTGTCGATTCCATACAATCAGCACACTTCACTGACCTATCTGTTGATGGCCAAAGCGGAAGAAGCGAGAGGGCATACCAGTGGCGCTAAAGAGCTGTATTTACAAGCGACACAAAATACCTCCTCACCAATGGCATTAACAATAGCGGGGCCTCTATTTTTTGATAGTAACTTAGACCCTTTGATTGATCAGTTACAGGTGATTAAGGAAGATAAAGACATCTCTAACTGATGTTTATGCTCGGCTATAAGCTAATCAAGCCCTAGATTCTTAGGGCTTTTTTATGTCTATCGGATGGTGTTCAGATGCATTACTTCAAGTTGAATTCTCTAGAATTTGGCAAATTATACGGTAACGCTTTTCGACTTCGCTTTATTTCTGTGTGGCGGCTGATTGAGGGAGTGGGTCGTTTTATCTGTTTGTGGGGCATTTTTTCGAAGCACCTTCGTGACACTTTTTTGAAGCAGCAAAGAGTTTGGGTAGGCGATCAAGTTGCCACTTGAGTGCCTAATCAGAGTATGAAACATTTTTATCTCTAAAATCTTTCCTTCAATTCCATCACCATCCGCCACCACGATTGAGTCCCCAATTCGATATGGGAACACGAAAAAGATCAGAAAGCTCGCCGTGATGTTACTTAGGATTGACCACTGCGCGATAAACGCAACACCAAACACCGTGACGAGCGAAGAGATGAAAATGGTGAAGTTACCATAGCCAATCCCGCTAACGATGATGTAAGTGGCAAACAGCAATACAAAACAACAAATATTAAAGCAACGAATAATGAATGCAGTCCGTGTAGAAGATACCGACTTCATTTTCGCTAGATTAGTGATTGTTGCCGAGATAAAGCGTTTAAATAGCCAGTAAAAAAGGACAAAAAGCAGCGCGAGTATAATGTCATATTCGCGTAGCGTTTCGATGAGTTGAGTAAGATAGATTGGCATATTGACCTCTTTCATTTAGGAGCAATATTCTGTGCCCTTGAAGCGAGAAACACATCAGAGTTTGCTTATAACTTTATTATTTCCTTGTCATTACCGCCCATGTGATCGATGAAAAATCAGTGTTGTAGGGATAAAATCTATCAATAACTTGCTGATTTTATTTGTTTTATATTTATTTTATATTTCAATAACCGATAGATAAGCCTTTACTGATGCTTGATATCATTCAATTCGTAGAATGAGCGGCCTTTCAATCACTACGGGGCCAACCATGACTATCATCGTTATCAAATTGCTATACATCTATGTCTACAAAAAGCGCAGACAAAAACTGGCGTTATCGCGTAATACGGGGACTGCGTAATCATGCTGACGCTATTTATCACACAACTCATCATCCTATGGTCAGCAGCTGATCCGATTCGCTCTATTCCAGTTTTGGTTGGGAGTGGTTCTACTTATTCGTCAAGTAATCGTAGAGTAGTTGGCTCAATCGCACGTTTTTCTGTGGGCGTCGTTGTCGGTGCGTTGCTCTTGCTTGCCGTGATTCAACATTTAGTTGGGGGCGCATAGTATGACTGCAGACTATATGGTGGCATTTGGAACCTTACTATTGTTAGAAGTTATCCTTGGTGTCGATAATGTCATCTTCATCTCGATTTTGGTTGAAGACCTACCAAAACGCTTACAAAGAAGAGTGCGTAACCTAGGCATCAGCTTGGCGGTGTTGTCGCGAATCGGGTTAGTATTCTCAGTGTCTTGGCTGATGACTCTGACAGAGCCACTCGTATCGATTTCTCGCTGGGCTTGGTCAGGAAAAGATCTGATTCTGATTTTTGGGGGCGCTTTCTTATTGTTAAAGAGCCTACATGAATTGCACGCGTGGCTTACGGAACCGAAAGTAAAACAACCACGTTCTAATAGCACTAGCTTGATGTTGGTTGTGTTGCAGATCATTGCGGTTGATGCTGTGTTCTCTTTTGACTCTGTGATTACAGCCGTTGCACTGGTGGACGAAGTCACGATTATCATAACCGCGATTGTTGTGTCAGCTGTCATCATGGTGCTACTAGCAGAGGCTATTCAAACCACCATCACCAAACACCCCGGCTTGAAGCTACTGGCACTGCTTTTCTTAGTCATGCTTGGTGTCGTTCTTATGTTGGAAGGAGTAGGGATCGAGCTGGATAAGAGCTACATCTATGTCGTACTCGCTTTTGGTTTGCTACAGGAAGTTTTGCATATCGTTTTGAACAAGCAGAATTCTACAACGCCACCGACACCTGAGGGAGGTGCACCGATTGGCTTAAGGCTCTCTAAGCCTAATCGTGGGAGCAGCAATGACAGCGGCTATATAGTTGATGTTGATGCAGTCGGTAATGTTCGAAGTCACCCTCGAACCAAAGTTCACCCATATAGCCGCCCAATGACTGGCGCACAATATGCTGAAGAGCTTGATTCACTGTGGTCAGAGCCAGTGGTTTACATCTCTCACAGACTAAAGCCTGCCGTATTGGATCGCGTGGGTTAAGGTTGCCAAATAAAGCCTAAATACCATGGATGGTTACATTTACGTACAGGTTCACTTCAACTGATTACAGACTTTTCCATCATCGAATAGCGTCATTCTTATAAGCTTTGGATACATTGCCCCATAATGAAAAACGAACTGCCTATCGCAACCGCCCAGCAGATCGAGCGCATAACACCAATATTGACCAAATACAGAATGTGGTAAGCCACTCGAAAACCGATATGGAGAATTGCAAACAACTGCACGCTCTCGTTGACAGTATTCGTTGTTATGGCAAGAAGTATCGATGCTGAAAATACGATGAGAGACTCAAACGCATTTTGGTGCGCGGCAAGTGCACGAGCTCCAAACCCTTGCAATTTCGCCTGTTGATCACGTGGGTGATTGTTGTCGTAGCCACCCAGTTTGTTCATAGCGATAGCCACCGGGATTTTCGCTAGATAGGGAAGTAGGGCAGCTGCAATTAAGCAATAAATCAGAGTATTCAATCTACCGTCCTTGTATCGGGTATTCAGTCTTAAGTCAGATAAATCAGTGTGCGAAAGCTATAGTCTAGTCGGTTTGTAGGTTGTGTGTCTCAGTTAAACGGACTGCGACTGGTATCTGTGTTTTACGTAGAACCAAATCAAAGTAAAGCTCACCCCAAGCGAGACGAGTATTGTGAGTAGCGTTGGCAGTGTATTAGCCAGCGTCACTTCTGCTCCTAGGATGAAGTTCGTCGCCATCAACAGCAGCCCAGCGATTAAAAAGGATCTAACAGTCGACGTTACAACAAAACGAGTGAACCCTTGCTCACGCAGTTTAATCCATATATTGGCACTTCTAACTTCCATTCTATGTTCCCCGTTTAGTCATCAGTACATATCTTTACTTAACAAACACTTATACTCTAGGTGCAATGTATTATCAATTGTGTTTATAAAACGTTTTATAGATGTATAACTATGTTCAATGGTTTGGAGAGTTCAGCTCGCTTTACTTTGAAGCGTAATGCAGCCGTTAGGTTGGATAAACTATTTTGGACAATTTGCGGCGGTAGCACTCTCAATTGGATGTTTTTCAACCTCCAAAATCTGATGAAATTGTGGACGAAAACGCTTTCGTTCACGCTTTAGTAAATAATAATCTGCAAAATTATTACCTCACTCTCAAGAGTGCTGTTAGTATGGATGCAAATAGTCGGGGGGCAATTACACCGTGTTGTATTTGCTGAGATCGAATTTCGAGACCCGTTGAACCTGATTCAGTTAGTACTGGCGTAGGGAACTATTGATACTAAAACCTATGCGGTACCGATTTTCATTCCATCGATCCTTCGATCTCTGGTGCCTGCCATCTCGGTTTTAGTTCAGTTCTCCTACGTCTTTTAGATGGTAGGAGCGACCATGACACAGCATTCCAGCACGCAAATCGACACTCAGTCCATTTCTTCAAGCACTCCAATTGTGTTAACCATTGCGGGTTCAGACAGTGGCGGCGGCGCAGGTATTCAAGCCGATATCAAAGCCATGTCTGCGACCGGTAGTTTTGCGTGTTCAGTGATCACCGCAATCACGTCGCAAAATACACAAGGCGTTTCAGCCATCTTTCCAATTCCATTAGATCATGTTGCAAGCCAGCTTGATGCGGTATTCAGCGACCTGAATGTCGTTGCGGTCAAAGTCGGCATGTTGGCAGATTCAAACATCATCAAGGTTGTAGCGGATAAGATTAAGCAGTATCAACCCAAACATCTGGTTATTGACCCGGTAATGGTTGCGACCAGTGGTGACTTGTTGCTTGAGCAGTCAGCCATCAGCACCTTGAAAGAAGCACTTATTCCACTTGCCGACATCATTACACCAAACCTTCCAGAAGGCGCAGCACTGACAGGTAAACCTGTGCCAGAAAGCGAAGCCGACATGCAAGACATGGTTGAAGAGCTTCGAGCATTGGGCGCAAAATCGGTGCTGTTAAAAGGTGGCCATTTAGAGCAAGACGAAAACAGCAACGATCTACTGATTCTGCCAACCAACACTGCTCTTATCAGCGCAAAACGATTCCCAACCAAGAACACACACGGTACTGGCTGTACGCTCTCTTCGGCTATCGCCTCTTACCTTGCGCAAGGGAATGAGCTGACTCAATCCGTTGAGCTTGGTAAGCGCTATATTTCGGACGCGATTGCCCACGCAGATCAATTAAATGTCGGTCAAGGGCACGGACCTGTGAATCACTTCTACGCAGGTCATGCTGATGTCCGCTAAGCCTCTTGGCGTTGAAATCACCAGCGCGAGCATTCGTTATCTCGATAACCAACATCGGACGTTGCAAGGCCTGAGCTTAGCGATTCCTGCATCTCAATGGACCGTTTTATTGGGTAGAAGTGGCTGCGGGAAAACCACCATTTTACGTTATCTCGCTGGTCTATTGGGTGAGAACATTGAGTGGCAAGGTGTCGTGAAGACGAGTGATGGTCAATCGCTAGAGGGCAAGATTGCCTACATGGCACAGCAAGATCTGCTGCTGCCTTGGCTATCGGTGATTGATAACGTATGTCTAAGCCGGCGCTTTGCTGGGAAAGACACTCAAAGCTTGGAAAGTGCCTCGAGCGATGCAGACAATCACGCAAGAGCTTTGTCTTTGCTGAAATCGGTTGGGCTTGCTGATTATGCTCACGCTATGCCACAACAACTGTCTGGTGGCATGCGTCAACGTGTTGCGTTAGCGCGAACGCTTATGCAAGACAAACCTATCGTATTGATGGATGAGCCTTTCTCCGCGTTAGATGCGGTAACAAGGCACAAACTGCAAACCTTAGCGGCTCACTTGCTGCAAGATAAAACCGTGGTCTTGATTACTCATGACCCACAAGAAGCGGTGCGCTTGGCACACAGCCTTTACGTGTTGCAAGGCTCACCCGCATCTGCTCAATCACTGCAAGTTCCGACAACATTGCCTCCAAGAACCATAGATGGTCATTGCGCGAGCATTCAGCAGAAAATATTAGAGCAGTTGGAGCAAGACTATGCATAGTTCCCAAGCGCTAACCAAACCTCAATCGGTATTGAACCATAAGGATAGCTCTATGAGCCCGTTACTGCGTGTCGTGATAAGCACCGCGATTATTCTGGGCCTGTGGCAGCTGGTGGTCGTGGTTTTCGAAATGCCGAGCTTCATTCTGCCTGCACCTATGGAAGTGTTTAATAAGCTGATTGAACGTTATGACGTCTTGCTCAAACACACTTGGGTCACGGCGCAAGAGATCCTACTCGGACTTCTGCTTGGCCTATCTATGGGGCTGTTCTTTGCTTTGCAAATGCTGTTGTTTGAGCCTTTAAAGCGTTGGCTACTCCCTATTTTGATTGCGAGTCAGGCTGTTCCCGTGTTTGCGATCGCTCCGCTACTAATGCTG
Organism: Vibrio sp. R11-SG3-ISO9; assembly: GCF_059834255.1. Taxonomy (NCBI): domain Bacteria; kingdom Pseudomonadati; phylum Pseudomonadota; class Gammaproteobacteria; order Vibrionales; family Vibrionaceae; genus Vibrio; species Vibrio sp. R11-SG3-ISO9. The sequence continues at coordinate 68,639 of NZ_JCBDGU010000004.1, read as the reverse complement.
TGGCTGGGCTACGGTATTGCCTCCAAGGTTGTAATGGCGGCGATCATTATCTTCTTCCCAGTGACAACGTGCTGCTACGACGGTTTACGCAATACCCCGCGTGGCTATCTCGATCTGGCTCAAACTATGGGCGCCACCAAATGGCAAAGGTTACGTCATATTCAGCTGCCAGCGGCACTGCCGACTTTGGCATCAGGTGTGCGTGTGGCTGTAGTGATTGCACCAATTGGTGCGGTTGTCGGTGAGTGGGTGGGTTCAAGTGAAGGGCTTGGCTACCTGATGCTACAAGCTAACGCACGAATGATTATTGATGAGATGTTTGCTGCGCTATTTATCTTAGCTGTGCTCTCTATCTCACTCTACTTTGTCACAGACAAATTACTCAAAAAGGCGATCCCTTGGGAAAGCCACAACTAAACAAAATCTATAAAAATAGAAAGTTCAAAAGGAAAGGTTAATCGTGAAAAACAGTAAATTTATGAGCGCTGCTGCTCTAATGGCTTCGTTGGTTTCAGGTCATGTTATGGCAGATGAAACTAAAGTAACGCTGATGCTAGATTGGTTTGTAAACCCGAACCATGGGCCTATCGTGATTGCACACGAGCGTGGCTACTTTGAAGAGCAAGGGCTAGAGGTAGAAATTCAGGAGCCAGCGGACCCAAGTACACCCGCTAAGCTTGTAGCGGCAGGGCGTGTTGATCTTGCTGTGACTTACCAACCAAGCCTGACGATCGACGTAGCAGCAGGTCTTCCATTAGTGAGAGCCTCTACGCTTATCGCAACACCATTGAACACGCTAATGGTTCTGGACAATGGCAAGAATGATTCACTGGCCGATCTTAAAGGTAAGAAGATTGGTATTGCGATTGCGGGTAACGAAGAAGCGACGATCGGCACTATGCTAGCGCAGGAAAATGTTGCGTTTACTGACGTTCAAACCATCAATGTGGGTTGGGCACTCTCTTCGTCTCTAGCTTCTGGCAAAGTAGATGCGATTTGGGGGGGCTTGCGTAACTTTGAAACTAACCAACTAGCACTTGAAGGTTACAAAGCAAAAGCCTTCTTCCCAGAAGAGCACGGTGTACCTGCTTACGATGAGCTGATCTTTGTTGCAAATGCTAACAAACGTGATGAAGCGGCGATCAAAGCGTTCAACAAAGCGCTAGAGCAAGCAACGACCTACATCGTGAACCACCCAACTGAATCTTGGAAACAGTTTGTTGCTTACTCGCCAGACACTCTTAACAACGAGCTGAACCAGCGTGCATGGAACGACACTCTAACGCGTTTTGCACTTCGCCCATCGGCAGTCGATCATAAGCGTTATGATGATTACGCACAGTTCATGTACGACAAAGGCATCATCAAATCACTGCCAAAAGCGGCTGACTACGTACCGACGTTCGAATAAGGAACATCATGAAATATCAAGATTTAATCACAGCTTGTCAGCAAGATTGGCAGGACTACACCGAGCATGAGTTTGTGCAAACGCTGGCGCAAGGTACTCTGCCTCAGCCGTGTTTTCTTCACTACTTGAAGCAAGATTTTCTATTCCTAAAGCAGTACGCCCGTGCTTATGCGTTAGCGATTTACAAAGCTAACACGCTGGCGGATATGCGTCGTGCATTGCCAAGTGTGCATGCACTGTTGGATTCTGAAATTGGTCATCACGTGACTTATTGTGAGCAGTGGGGGCTGACTGAGTCGGACCTAGAAAATGAACCGGAAGACTTTGGGACTGTCGCGTATACACGCTATGTACTGGATGCCGGTATGACGGGGGATTTGGTTGATCTCTACGCGGCACTGGCACCATGCTCTATCGGTTATGCTGTGATTGGCAAAGCATTACTGGAAGATCCGAAAACAGTCTTGGAAGGTAACCCATACCGCAGCTGGATTGAGTTATATGGTGGCGAAGAGTTCCAAAGTGGCGTAGCGGCAGGGGCTGAGTATTTCGACCAGCTATTGGCGGAAATTGATATCAATAGCCAACGTGGACAGAACTTGATTCACATCTTTAAGACGGCGACACGCATGGAAGTGGCGTTTTGGCAGCAAGGACTTGATGCAAGCGATGCTGTATTACCCAACATTAACTAGAGGTCTTTATGCTTATTGAACAGATCACAAGCGCTCTGCAAGCGGTTCGAGAACAGAAACCATTGGTGGTTAATATCACCAACTATGTGGTTATGAATAACAGTGCAAACGCGCTGCTGGCATTGGGCGCGTCACCTATCATGGCACACTCAAAGCAGGAAATGGCTGAGATGATGTCTTTTGCAGGCGCATTGGTGATCAATATTGGTACGTTAGACAGTGTTTGGACGCCGCGTATGGACTTTGCTGTTGAGCAAGCAAATGCGAATAGAAAAACCGTGGTGCTTGACCCTGTCGGCTGTGGTGCTAGCCAGCTTAGAACCGACACGTCGCGTCGTATTGCTCAACAGGCAGACCGCTTAATCATTCGCGCTAATGCTTCAGAGATCATTGCACTGGCGGGTGAACAAGCTCAAAGCAAAGGTGTTGATGCATTAGATAGCAGTGATGCAGCATTAGGTGCTGCCAAGTTCCTTGCAGCTGAATACAACGCAAGCGTGGTGATTTCTGGCGAGACTGACTATGTCGTAACTGCGGACTCGGTGACGCAACTGAACAACGGTCACGCCATGATGCCTTACGTGACGGGTATGGGTTGTACGCTGTCTGCACTCACTGGGGCATTTGCTGCGGTTGGCGATAACAGCGGTTTGGCTGCCGCTGCGGTACTTGGTGTTGCTGGAGAAATCGCAGCAGAGCAATCGCAAGGACCAGGCAGCTTGCAGCTAAATATCCTCGATGCGCTGTATCAGTTAGATGAAGAGACGCTTACTGCTCGTCTAAAACTGACGGCTTAGCTTACAGTTTGACTGATAACTTAATTGACAGTTTAGAAGTTATCTAAAACCCAAAACAATAACCCCGAGTCTTAACAACTCGGGGTTATTTTTATTGAGATATATCCAATTGGCTGTGGCTGCGACGCAAGCTAGGTGCTTTTAAAGCGGTCAACTTGGCTCTTAAGATGGTGTGCAACCTCAGTAAGATCGCTCGCCGCTTCCGAAATTTTAGCTACAGATTCTTGGTTACTCTGGGCGATGGTATTCGCGCCTTGAGCGTTGTCACCTAGAGAGCGAGTCAGGCTATCTTGCTCATCGACCGAAACTGCAATCTGGCTATTTGCTTGGTTAAGGTCTTGAATATGTTGGTTAATCACATGCAAGTTTTGAGAGGCCTGCTGCGCCTGCGTCGAAGCTTGAGATACAGTGCCATGGCTCTCTTTGATCGACTCGAGAGCGTCTTTAGCGCCGCGCTGCAATGAGGTGATCAAATCATTGATCTGGCTAGCAGACTCTTGAGTACGTTTCGCTAGAGTACGTACTTCATCTGCAACTACGGCAAAGCCACGGCCTTGCTCACCAGCTCGCGCCGCCTCAATCGCAGCATTCAGTGCGAGCAGGTTTGTTTGCTCGGTTACGCCCTGAATTACCTCTAAAATTGCGCCAATGTTCATCGACTCAGCATGCAGGTCGCTCACTTTCTGGCTGCTAAGCTGCATCTGCTCGTCTGCTTGGCCAATCTCTTGCAGGGTTTTGTCCACTTCTGTTAGACCCATCGCAACGTTTGAAGTCGCTTGGCTTGCCACTTCAGAAGCATGGTTAGCGCTAGATGCAATCTCAGACGTGCTTGATGCAAGCTGAGACACCGCTGATGAGATGTTGATGATTTCGTCATTGAGTCGCGACGCGTTGTTTGAACCCGTTGTGGTCACGCTATCGAGTGACTCTGACATTTCACCAATGCGTAAGCTGGAAGCATTTACTTGTTGAACGATATCGCGCAGAGACTCGATGGTGGTTTTCATGTTCTCCAGTAACTGACCAATCTCATTCTGGTCAGTAACTTTAACGTCAACACTCAAATTACCTTGTGCCAGCTCATTGGTGATCTCTTTAACCTGAGCGATCCCCTTGTTGATGGAGCGAGTAACAAGAATCGCACTCGTTGTCCCAACTAATAATGCAATGCCTGTGAGTAATACGATGATTTGAATTGAACGCTCTTCGCTGAGTTCGAGCTCTGGGATAAGTGCGTTTTTCTGCTGCTCGATAATAGATTGTGCATCTAATACGGCAATGGCGAGGGTATCACCTAGGCTGGTCAGTTGGGTTTGAAGCTGAGCATTCTCAAGTTTCTGTTGGTGGACTTGCTCAAACCCTGCTGCGTAGGCTTCGCGCTGATCGGTGAAGCTATCGATCAATTCTGCTTGGTAATCTGATGACTCTAGTGAGCGAATATCACCCTCAATGCCGGGTAGGGCATATTCAAACAGATCTTGCCCTGTTTCGTAGGTTTTTGGATTTCCGTCGTTTGAGTAGCTTAGCACTGCGATTTTCGCGGCTAAGAAGTTCTCCATTAGCATCCCTGCGTATAGGCTCGCGTTGGAGTCGTCGTTATTGTATGACTCGTAAAGCAGGCTCTGAGCCGCTTTGAGCGCGTTCTCTTCTCTTTTCACCATCTCAACTGTGACTAGCTGGTGGATTAATTGCTGGCTCTGACTCATCAACTGGTAAGCTTGGTCAAAGGCAGTAATGCTCTGTTGAACCTGAGAAAGGCGTTCTAAGCTATCGGCGTGTTGAGTTTGGCTGAGTAAAGATTGCAGTTGTTGGTCGATGTCGCTTTTATTGGCGAGATAAGCTTGCTGATATTGGTCATCAAGCGTTGCTAGGTAGCGCTCAGAGGTGAGGCGCATTTGTAGAAAGTGGGTTTCAATATTGCTGGACTCTTCAGCTTGCCCACTCAATAGACTGTAGTGTTTAAAACCGTTAGACAGGGTTTGGATCCCTTGAAAGCTAACAAAGCCCGAGATGATGAAAAAGAGTAAGCAGATCGCATAACCCAGTTTCACTCTTAAAGAGATAGATAGTTGACGCATATACATCCTTATAATCCGCGTTTCACTGTATTCTTGCCTGTAAGTACTCGTAGAGTATTTCACATTTAAGATGTAAGAGCATGCAAAATGTAACATTAATGTGTCACTTGTAGGTGTTTTGTTGTCTTTGAGTGCTGGTTTTAGAGTTTTTGAGTGGTTTTATGTGTGCCTAGTAACATATTGTGAGGATGCTATAGCGAACAGTGCGATAAGGTTTGCTATAGCAGGCGCTATGGAAGGTGAGATTTTAATGTGCCCAACGCGATCAAACGGTAAACTAGGTGATCAACAATAAAAAGCGCTGTGATAAATCCTGAGTGCATTAAAAGGATCCGAAATCAATGAATAACCCTTACAAACTCTACCTTGTTACTGATGATCAACAAGACTTAGCCACACTAGAACATGTGGTGGAGCAAGCGGTCGCTGGTGGTGTAACTATGGTTCAAGTGCGAGAAAAGCATGGTGACGTCAGAGCGTTCATTGAGCGAGCACAGCGTGTAAAGGCTATCTTGGAAGGCACCGGTGTCCCTTTAATCATTAATGATCGCGTGGATGTGGCATTGGCCGTGGATGCTGATGGGCTTCATCTTGGTCAGTCAGATATGCCTGCGGAGATAGCGCGACGTCTGATTGGTGAAGATAAAATACTTGGTCTTTCGATTGAGAATGAACAGCAGCTTAAAGAATCGGAACACCTTCCAATTGACTACATCGGTTTGAGTGCGATCTTTGCGACACCAACCAAAACCAATACTAAAAAGCACTGGGGTGTTGAAGGTTTAAAGAGTGCGCTTGAAACGACGAAACTGCCTATCGTTGGTATTGGTGGAATTAATGAGAGTAATATCCCTGAGTTGATGGCGACTGGCGTGCATGGTTTAGCTTTAGTTTCAGCTATCTGTCAGGCTGATGATCCCAAAGCTGCCGCTCAGCATCTGCTCTCTTTGATGGGGTAATTTAGAAATCGAGTAGCTCAGATTTCAATTGACTAGAAAACAACGGCTCAAAACGAGTAACTTGTTTTCTAGTCATATTTTGGTGAGTTCTGTATGAGCTGAACTCAGCTTACTGCATACAAAGCGCGATTGTTCCTGCAATCGTCAAAGCGATAGCAATGTACCAACCGATTTGCACCTTGTTATCCGCCACGAATATCTTGATGTAATTCACTTCTTCATGCGCCATAGCAATAAAGTCGGTGTAGTTAATCGACAACTCGCGGCTGGTCTCTTTCAGTTCATTTTGAAGCTTGTTGAAAGCCTCATCCATAAACCCTTTCATTTCACTTGCTGCTGGCTTACCCATTAGCAGAGTGTCCCAAATTGCCATGCGTGAAGCATATTCACTATCACTAACACGATTCAGTACGCGCAAATCATACTCGCGCTTGTCACGCTCTTTCCCCATTTTAAGTGGGCAAATATTCTTTAAAACGTTCACAAATAATTCCAAAGGTTCATTCAGGTAGAAACGAGCACCAAATGGGCTCATAAACTGGGGACGAATCGAGATTCAAAAATGACCTGTTTAATGACCACGGATTAACCGACGCTTCTAAGTATTTGAAGATTCGTTGTTAAAACTGATGTTGCGCATAGTAAATTTGTGTCTGGACGACATCAACTAGGGTGTTTTGTCTAGACGACAAAGATAATTGGTAGAAAAGCATCAATAAGTCTATTTAATGAGCGCTTAATCAGTATTGGAGCTATATTTGTCTAAAGAGTCATTGACCTTACCCTTGGGGTAACCTTTATAGTGACGGTTCAAAATATATGGATTGGTTATGACGCATTCACTTAAGACATTTTGGATTACGATCTTCAGCATCTTTGCGATGTTGATGTCGACGTCTGTCTCCAGTGCGTCAACCATGGAAATGCAGATGATGGATAGAGAGACGATGTCTTGCCATCACGCGAGTATGATGACTCATGCAATGTCTTCAATGTGTGATGTTTCTAGTGATGATCAATCTATGCATGATATGGGACAACATGAGACTTCTCATTGCTCACACGGTGGGGACATGGGCGCCAATTGCTGTGTGTCCATCTGCCTGAGCTGGTCTTACCCAATCCAATCTATCAATTCCTTATCCAGTTTTTCCTATTCGCTTGCTCCTCATCACTCTGTGATTATTGGCAGTAAAGTAGCACGTATTCAGTCTATTCTAAGACCGCCTTCCGCTTAATTCACAATTCCCAAATCTCATTACCTAAGACCGACCTACGAGGTTGAGCCTAGGTGCGATCTATGCGTTTTTTAACGCCACAAAATGGATTTATTCTTGTGAATATTGAATCGAGATGGTTGGTGTTGCCAATATGCACCAGCTTGATAGCGATGCCTGCATTTGTGATGGCAGCATCGTCAAATGAGGCAGTGACCTCTACAAACGGAAGTCATGCTGTTGTTGCTAGCGAAGTAGAGACTCTACAAGTCCAAGAGCGCCAGTTAGCACTGCTTATTGACCAAGCCTTGCAGCGTGATAGCGGTCGTCAGCAGATCATCGCTCAATCTCAAGCGACTCGTCATGCGGGTGTCGCTTCAGCCACCCTCAGTGATCCAAAACTAAAAGTGGGTTTTGGCGGCCTTCCTGTCGATAGTTTTAAGTTCGACGAAGATCCAATGACCAATATTTCTGTTGGGTTAATGCAGCAGTTTGAACGTGGTTCGACGTTGGATTTAAAGGAGCGCCAGTCAAGCCAGCAAGCAGATGGTATTGACTTGCAAGTTGCTGTCCGAGAAAGAGAAATCACCAACACCATTACCACACTATGGTTGGAACTTGGTTATCAACAAGCCGCACGTTCAACCTTGTTAGAAACGCGCCGTCTAATGGTAGAGCTTGAGCGTTTTATTGAGACCAATTATGGGATCGGTAACAGCGAAGCTCAGGACCTGCTCAACGCTCAACTGAATGTCGCTAAGTTTGATGAAAAGCTGCAAGCAAATCAGCAGCAACAGCGTCGAATTATCGCTCAGCTTTCTGAGTGGTTAGGTTCAGATTGGTTGAGTTCATCACAGGCAAATTTTGCTGCAGATGCGTCACAATCAGGCGCACAAACTCAATCTGTTCAGGCCAGTAACGTTTTGAGTTGGCAAGCTTTAGAAGGTCAGTTGAAGCCTTACGTTGGTCAATCTCAATACTACGCTCTATTGCAGTCACACCCTATGGTTCGTGCTGCGGATACGGCTATCACCGTCAACGAAACGCAAGTAGAGATTGCAGAGCAAGCGTATCTACCTCAGTTCGGCGTCGAGGTGATGTACGCCTATCGACAAGCGAATAATATGCAAGGTAATCCGGCGTCAGATCTGGTCAGTGCTTATGTGACTATGGATATCCCATTGTTTACGGGTAATCGTCAAGACAAGAGTGTTGAAGCTGCTCAGTACCAAGTGGGTTCTGCACGTGCTCAGAAAGAGACGCTTCTTAGTCAAATGAACGCCAAAGTAAACGCGCTTTTGGTGGATAGAGACAACCTATCTCAGCGTATCGAACGTTATCAAAACAGCTTTATTCCTCAAGCTGATGCAACCACAAAGGCCGTTGAACGCGGTTATCAAAATAACACTGCGCAATTTAATGACGTGATCACTGCTATGACTAACGCGCTCAATATCGAGCTAGAACAGCAGAGATTAATCACGGATTTAAACATAGTTAACAGTCAATTGGCTGCGCTTGTTGGTGGCTCATATCACCAGCCTTCTCAATCATCAAAGACAACGCCACAAGCGCAATAAGGAAACATCATGAAATCATTTACAGTCGCAAGTATTGCTCTTGTCGTTGGCGCAGCAATCGGTGTTGGTGCGAGCCAATTTTTCCCGATGAACCACGCTGCTATGAGTGGAGAAATGTCAGAAAAAAGCGCAGATGAGCCGCTTTATTGGGTTGCCCCGATGGATCCGAACTATCAACGAGACCAGCCGGGTAAGTCACCTATGGGGATGGACTTAGTTCCTGTTTATGCTGATGACTTGGCAGGAAAAAAAGATAAACCTGGGACGGTCACCATTGATCCTGCGGTGGAAAACAACCTTGGGGTAAAAACCGAATCTGTGATGTTAGAACCTTTGACGCCAAAAATAGAGACGGTGGGCTACGTTGCCTTTGATGAAAGTCGTCTGTGGCAGACCAACGTCCGTGCGGCGGGGTGGGTTCAAGACCTATTTATTAATGCGGTAGGTGAAACTGTATCCAAGGGTGAAGTGTTGTTTACACTCTATTCTCCAGAGTTAGTTAAGGCACAAGAAGAGTTGTTGAGCGCTTATAAAACGGGTCGTAAAGGTATGATCTCAGGTGCTAAAGAACGACTGGTCTCTTTGGGAGTTGATAAACAGCAAATCAATCAAATCGTGAGACGTGGCAAAGCATCGCAAACCATAGAAATAAAAGCGCCAGCCGATGGAGTTATCGCAACCTTAAATATTCGAGAGGGTGGTTATCTTTCTCCTGCTCAAGCGGTAATTAGCGCCGGCCCTCTGGAAGAAGTTTGGGTTGATGCCGAGGTGTTTGAACGTCAAGCACACTGGATTTCACAAGGCACTGCAGCTTCGATGACGTTAGATGCGGTTCCGGGTGGTGAATGGAGCGGTCGTGTGGATTACATTTACCCAATCCTAGATCCAACCACTCGAACACTGCGAGTGCGTCTTAAGTTCCCCAATCCTGATGGTGAGCTGAAGCCGAATATGTTCTCGAACATCACGCTCAAACCAGAAAGTGACGATCAAGTTCTTACAGTAGCTCGTTCATCGGTGATTCACTCGGGTGGCATGACGCGAGTGATGTTGTCTGAAGGTGAAGGTAAATATCGCTCACATCGTATTCGTGTAGGGCGTGAAGCGGGCGATCGTGTCGAAGTGCTTGAAGGTCTCGAACAGGGTGTGAGCGTCGTTACTTCTGCTCACTTCATGTTGGATTCGGAGTCTAGCCAAACGGCAGATTTGTCTCGAATCTCTTCAATCAATGAAGAGCCAATGCAGATGAGCGATTCCGTGTGGGCAAAAGGCAGTATCACCAATCTGATGGTGGGACACCGCATGGCAACCATTGAGCATCAACCGGTTCCTGAGTGGGATTGGCCGGGAATGGTGATGGACTTTACCTTCTCTGATGAGGTTGATTTATCTGGCTTAGCGAACGGTCAGGCGATCGATTTTAAAATGGAGAAGACGGATTCAGGGCAATTCCAAGTCACCGAAGTGAGCCAAAGTGATAAGACAATGGCGACGGAAGTCTGGGTCGAAGGCGATATCACCATGCTGATGGCAGATTTTGGAATGATCACAGTGAATCACCAAGCTGTTGATGAGTGGCAGTGGCAAGCTGGAGAGATGAATTTCACTGCTAGCGATGACATTCCACTTGATGATTACAAAGAGGGACAAAAAGTGCGTTTCCTCGTGGTGAAATCTGGCACGGATTACGTGTTGAAGAAAATTGAGTCGGCTGAGGAGTAGTGATGATTAATGCAATTATTCGCTGGTCGATCAGCAATCGATTCTTAGTGCTTGTCGCCACTATCGCTCTGACTTTAGGAGGCCTCTACAGTGTGAAAAATACGCCTGTCGATGCCATTCCGGATCTTTCTGATGTACAAGTTATCATCAAAACCAGCTATCCGGGACAAGCGCCGCAAGTGGTAGAAGATCAGGTGACCTATCCGCTTACTACAGCAATGCTCGCAGTACCTGGTGCTGAAACCGTTAGGGGCTATTCGTTCTTTGGTGATTCGTACGTTTATATCATCTTCAACGATGACACTGACATGTATTGGGCACGTTCAAGGGTGTTGGAATATCTCAGCCAAGTCGCGCCTAAGCTGCCAGCCAGTGCTAAGCCAACACTTGGCCCAGACGCGACCGGTGTTGGCTGGATCTACAGTTACGTTCTACAAGATAAAACTGGTCAGCATGATCTGGCGGAACTTCGTAGCCTTCAAGATTGGTTCTTAAAGTATGAGCTGCAAACCGTCAATGGTGTGTCTGAAGTCGCGACAGTCGGTGGCATGGTTAAGCAGTATCAAGTGCAAATTGATCCCGCTAAATTGCGTGCCTACGACCTAACACTGAAGCAGGTCAACAATGCTATTCAAAGCGGTAACCAAGAAACAGGTGCATCAGTTATTGAAGTGGCAGAAGCTGAGCATATGGTGCGCACGTCGGGCTATTTGAGTGGTATTGACGATCTCAAAGCACTGCCTTTGAAAGTGACCGCTAAAGGTACACCGTTATTACTAGGTGATATTGCTGATGTGAATCTTGGCCCTCAGATGCGTCGTGGTATCTCAGAGCTTAATGGTGAAGGTGAAGCCGTTGGCGGAGTCATTGTTATGCGCTTTGGTGAGAACGCCAGTGAGGTGATCGCGGAGGTAAAAACAAAGCTTGATGAGTTACAGCGCAGCTTGCCGGATGGGGTTGAGATTGTTGCGACCTATGACCGATCAACCTTGATTGACTCGGCAGTAGAAAACCTTTGGCAGAAGCTTGCTGAAGAGTTCTTGGTGGTCGCGATTGTGTGCGCGTTATTCCTATTCCATATTCGCTCATCATTAGTCATCGCACTGAGCCTTCCAGTTGGTATTTTGTCGGCATTCATCGTGATGCACTGGCAAGGAATCAACGCTAACATCATGTCTCTAGGCGGGATCGCAATTGCTATCGGGGCTATGGTTGATGGCGCGATCGTGATGATTGAGAACGTGCATAAACATATTGAGCGCACTCCGCTGAATGACAACAATCGTTGGCAAGTGATCGGCAAGGCCGCAGAAGAGGTGGGCGCACCGCTGTTCTTCTCATTACTTATCATTACCTTGAGTTTCGTGCCTGTGTTCGCATTGGAAGGGCAAGAAGGCAAGATGTTCTCTCCACTTGCGTTCACCAAGACTTACGCGATGGCGGCGTCTGCGGGCTTGGCGATCACCTTAGTTCCTGTGCTTATGGGTTACTTCATTCGTGGCAAGGTGCTTCCTGAGCATAAGAATCCAATCAATAAAGGCTTGGTTGGTCTATATCGCCCATTGCTTAACCTAAGCTTGCGTTTCCCGAAAACGATCATCATGGTTGCACTGGCCTTGATGGCATCTGCGTATTACCCAACCAGTAAGCTAGGCAGCGAGTTTATTCCGCCACTGGATGAAGGAGATTTGATGTACATGCCGACGACCTATCCGGGTATCTCGATAGGTAAAGCGCGTGAATTACTCCAACAAACCAATAAGTTGATTAAAACTATTCCTGAAGTAGAAACGGTGTGGGGCAAGATCGGCCGAGCAGAAACAGCGACCGATCCAGCGCCACTAACCATGATTGAGACGGTGATTCAGTTTAAACCTAAAGACACTTGGCGTGACGGTGTCACACCGGAGTCGCTGCGTGATGAACTAAATAACCTGATTCAATTCCCGGGCCTAACCAATGCTTGGGTTATGCCAATCAAAACTCGTATCGACATGTTGGCGACGGGGATTAAGACTCCAATCGGGATCAAGATTGCAGGACCTGATCTGAAAGTGATCGAGAAGATAGGGGCAGATATTGAACCCATTCTTAATGACTTACCGGGAACAGCGTCTGTCTATGCGGAGCGTGTAGCTGGTGGTCGTTATGTCACTATCGACATTGATCGCCGAGCTGCTGCGCGTTATGGCCTAAACATCGCTGAGATACAGCAAGTGATATCAACAGCGGTAGGCGGAATGAATGTCGGTGAGACGGTAGAAGGTTTAGAGCGTTATCCGATTAATGTTCGTTATCCGCAAGAGTATCGCGATTCGGTGATCAAGTTGCAAAACCTGCCTTTGATAACGGCGAATGGTGCGCGCATCGCGTTAGCCGACGTCGCTGACGTGCGTTACGAAGATGGTCCGCCAATGATTAAGACGGAAAATGCGCGTCCAAACGGTTGGGTATTTGTTGATATTGAAGGACGTGACTTAGGAACTTATGTCGAAAATGCCAAGCGTGCGGTGGCAGAACAATTAGAGCTTCCTGCTGGCTACTCGCTGGCTTGGTCTGGGCAATACGAATACATGGAGCGAGCTAAGGAGCGCTTGAGCATTGTTGTGCCAATCACCATTGCAATCATCATGCTCTTACTTTACTTGAGCTTCCGACGTGTTGGAGAAGTCATGGTGATCATGCTGACTTTACCGCTCGCGATGGTTGGCGGGGTGTGGTTGATGCATTACCTCGGTTACAACTTTTCGATAGCCGTAGGCGTTGGCTTTATTGCCTTGGCCGGCGTTGCAGTGGAGATCGGAGTGATTATGTTGGTGTACCTCAACCAAGCGTGGAACTTCAAAAAACAAGACCACGAGAATGCGTACACACCGCTGCAGCACAAGGATCTGCTGGATGCGATTCGTGAAGGTGCTGGCTTACGAGTTCGTCCGGTGATGATGACGGTTCTGACGGTAATCATCGGTTTGATTCCAATTATGTACGGGCAGGGTACAGGCTCTGAAGTCATGCAGAGAATTGCAGCCCCAATGATAGGAGGCATGGCCTCAGCGTTACTTCTGACTCTGCTGGTGATCCCCGCCATTTTTGTTTTGTGGAAACAGCGAGATCTGAAATAGGTTCTCTCTAGGTTATTGAATTAAATGGCCTAGTGAGACTTTCGCTGGGTCAAAACAACATCAGGAATTATTATGAAAAAGACAATTATCGCGTTGAGCTTAGCTCTATTCACTGCTTCTGCTTTTGCTGAGATGGACCACTCTAAAATGGACCATGGAAAGATGGATCACAGCTCGATGAATCATGAAATGATGGATCATTCCACTATGGATCACTCGAGTATGATGGGAATGCAACGTACATCTAGTGTAGGGATGCCAGCTAATGGCGCTAAACCAGACAAAGTGGTTCATGTGGTCCTCAATGACGACAAAACCATCACTTTCAAGAAAGAAGTTAAGATCGAGCCAAACGATGTGGTGCAGTTTGTAGTAATGAATGCAGGCAATGAGCCTCATGAATTCTCGATTGGTAGCAAAGAAGAGCTAGAGAGCCATCGCAAAATGATGGCAGCAATGGCGGGCATGGAACATGACACCAAGAACTCTATTGTCGTAGAGCCCAAAAAGGCCCGTCAGTTTATGTGGCACTTCCACGGTGACAATGAGGTTGAGTTCGCTTGTAACTTCAAAGGCCATGCTGAAGCTGGTATGACAAAATCAGTTAAGCTTTAAATTGAGATTCGTCAGGCAGAAATGGATTGGGTCGCATATAGCGGCCCTTTTTTTGATTAGAATAGTACAGAACCCATTGTGAAAGGATCCATTAATGGCGGAGCAGAGTAATTCGATTGCCATCGTCAATGCTGATGATGTGGAGTGGTTTGTTGAACTGCTGCAGCAGTTTGAGCAAGACATTTATTTCTTGCTGCGGGAAGCGAAGATCCCTAACGATATTTTTACTAATGAACGGGACTATCAGCACCTTCCTGAAACCGCGTTTAAGAACGTACTTGAATTGATGGAGCAGTCCGCATCCAGAGAAGAATTAACGCTCTTGCTATGGAGTTTCTGTAAGCAAGTCTATGTCCCTAAGTTTTTCGCCCAGTTATCTGAACGGACTTCGCTGAAAGCCGCTTTAGATGAGTTCGCTGAGCAGCTTAAAGCTCGTTCCACGGGGGCCAATATTTACACCAAGCAGTCCGGCGGAAAATGGTGGTTGGTGCGCGAAAAACCTTTTTCTGACGCGCCATGGTTTAAGCTGTCAGAGTTATTCTCGGTCATATTTATTAATGAGTTACTTCTGAGTCTGACTCAAGGTAAGTGGCGTGCAACTGAGGTAGGGATCCAAAGTAGTGATTTAGAGTATTTCCAATCATTACCTGAGATGGCAGAGGCTCAGTTTTTTATCGGTCGTCCGGTCACGGCATTTGAAATTCCTGACTCACTTATGCAATCGCCTATCGTCTTAGCTCGAAATTTGAGTATGAAGGCTGAGAATTTTCAACAACCCATTAAGCAAATCGGTGGCGTTCACTCATTTGTTAGCTCGTTTCAGTTAGCGATTAAGCCCTATTTGTCTATGGGTAAACTGCCGATTAGTCTTGCCTCTGAGATCCTCAACATCAACGTGAGGACAATCCAACGGCGTTTGGAAAAAGAGGGAGTGATTTACAAAGCCTTGATAGAAGAGATGGTGCTAGAGCAGACACTACTGTTACTTGAGCACTCTGATTTATCAATTACAGATATCGGCGCCAAAATGGGTTACTCAGACTCATCACACTTCACTCGCGCCTTTAAACGTCAAATGAAGATGACACCTAGGCAGTATCGTAAAGAGCGCAAGGTCTAGAAGGCACAGTCTGTCTTTATCGGCGTTTACCGCAGTCTCATCTTAAATCGGTGGCATAAAATGGTAAGTAAGTGGTATGGGAATCCGCCAAGATGGCATTTCATTATTTGAAATCCTATTAACGACGGAGGACTGGCCATGATCATTCACTATCGAGTACAAGATGTTGAGGAGCTTTATGGGGCAATCGATCTTGCGAGTTTTTTACAGCTCGCCTTGCGAGGTGCTCGATTCCCAACTTTAACCCTCTGATTGAAATAGCGAATTTTCCAATTACACTTGAAGCATAAGTTTGAATGGAGTCAACTTAATGCTTTACCTGCTAAATCGCTTCTATCCCTCAGTTATCGGGGCCGTTGCCCTCACGCTTCCTTCTGCCGCCTTTGCAAGTAGCCCTGCGCTGCAAGACAGGCTGGAGAAAATCTTTGCGGTTTCCATCGCGCTTACTGACAGCGATGCCGTTTCTATCGGCTTTGTTGATTTTGATCCTAACTCGCTGATCAATTTGAATGACAGTGGCTTTGGCTCTGATACGACAATAGAAACCCGAAGCCAAGTCAAAGTAGGGGCTATCCCATATACGAGTGTGATCAAAACAGATAACCCTGACCTAGACTTCATCTGGTCGGTGCGTGTTTCTTACGTAACCACAGAGCAAGAAATTGAGATCGACTCTAGCGTGACACCGGATCGCACCTTAGACCAGAACCAAGACACGGTATTGGGGGCTTATGGCTTTGCCGGCCTTGTTAGTCACTTTGATGAGCACTGGTCACTTGCCTATGGGTTGGGCTTGCATACCCTCTACTACAAGAATGAGTTTGATTACCGCAACAGCTATTCTCAGGGGCTTCAACAGCAGCTTGATGGCTACGCTTTGAATACTTCTGCATGGGCGTTGATCGCCGAGCCTTCTTTAAAGCTGAAATATAACCAGCGGCAAGAATGGGGCAGCTGGAATGTTTCTTCGCGCGTGCGTTATTTCTATGGCACTGGCGGAGGAGAGGCGAATGATGGAGATATTGGAAACCCTGAAGGACTGAGGTTTATCAATGAGCTTGAATTTCGACAAAAGGTAGCACTTGACTCTGTGCCTCTCGATAACCCTCAGATTCATTATAACTTCAGGCGCATAGATGTTGCGGGGGATTTAACCTCGCCCTTAGATACTCATTATTATTATGAATTTGGTGCTGGCTTGGTGTTCGATATGCCTTACGACTCTTACTTCTTTGATAACTTTGGGGTAGGTATCAACTTCAACTATGGCAGCTCTTTGAGTGGTGGAAGCCTTATTATATTACTCAATAACTAGCATATTAATTTGGATAGCTGAGGGTTAGCTAATTTGAATTTGTATGTGTCGTAAAATGGTAAATAACGGCTTTAAAACTTGGTCATGATGTAGGCTCTGTCATCACAAGAGCGTGCTATGAAAAAGTTATCCCCTGAACCCAGAATTCCTCTCTATGTTGTTTCTGCTTTGGTTCTCAACTTACTTTTTACCCTTTGGTTGCTCAATTCTGCCTCCAATATAACGGTGGCAGCGTCTGTGTGCGTGGTGTTTGTTATCAGTACCATCATCGCGGTACGCCTATATCAACATGAGAAACGGGACCGCGATTACAGCTTATCTGAATCGATCATTGATGGTATCGCTGGCTTTGTTGTTCTAGATCGCGATCTCAGGGTGATGCAGGTTAATCAGCAGTTTTCGAAGATCACTGGATACGCTTTTGCTCAGATTGAAGCGCGTTCTATTTTAGACCTCTGCTTTATGAGAAATCGAACGCTGATTCCTACCATACAAAACGCGCTAGAGCATAATTATCGCTGGAAAGGGGAGGTCAGTGGCATGAACCGTCTTGGCGCGCCGTTTACGGTGAATGTCATCGTAGAAAGGCTCAGTCAAATCGTCCCACATAAAGAGAAATACGTGGTGACCTTTACAGATATTACTCAGAGAAAAGACCTCGAGCGTCGCCTGAGAACCTTGGTTGAAACCGATTCACTGACCGAATGTTGGAATCGCCGCCGTTTTGATCGGGAACTCGACCATTACGTCAATTTAGCGAATCGTTATACCAATACTCAGACCTGTTTAGCGATCATCGACATCGACCACTTCAAACGTATCAATGATGAGTTTGGGCATGACCAAGGTGATTTAACATTGAAAGAGGTAGCTAAAGTGCTGCGAAGCCGTTGTCGCGCAACGGATATCATCTCACGAGTCGGTGGTGAGGAGTTCGCTGTGTTGATGCCGGAAACGACGCTGAATGAAGCCGGCGAAGCGATGCATCGATTAAAAGAGGCCATCAAACAATCTTCGACGCTAGGTATTACGATCAGTTGTGGTGTCTCCGTGGTGCATGATCAGGCTGATAGAACGTATCGAAAGGCAGATAAGGCGCTTTATCGAGCGAAACAGAGTGGGCGTGATCGAGTTTGTATTAGCGAAACCACATTGGCTGAGCGGACAAATCGCCGCTCTCCAGTGCAGCCCATTGAGTGTTCGCCATTGAAAACGGTGGCGGTGAACCGCTCAAGAGCCAGTTAAATTACTTTCGGAAATAGATCGTTGATAGATTTTAGGTGTCAGTCCGGAGACACGTTTGAATGCACGGGAAAAGTGGGAGATGTTGGTATAGCCAAGCTGACTCGATATGTAGGTCAGGGTGTGGCCTTGCTCCATCAATTCACAGGCTACCGAATACATTAGGTTCTCTTTGATCTTGCGAAAAGAGGTGTTCTCTTGCTTTAGCTTTCTTTGGAAAGTGCGCACGGAAAAGTTGAGTAACTGCGCAGCGTCCTCGATCGATAGGTCTTGCTCTTTCACGTACGGCTTGAGCAGTTCATAAACACTATCAGTAAAGCTAGTATGCCACTCAACTAAAGCGGGCTTTGGGCTTAGGTCTTTGCTGGTGAGTTGAATAGGCAAGTGCAGAATGTCATCAGGGATCATCACTGACGTTTTTTCTTGTTGAATATATATCTGACAATGATTGGTGGTTATTGTGCTCACCACGTCGCTTTCATCCCCCTGAAGACGAATCTTCGTAGGTTGCCAGGGGCGGTTAGAGAGTATGGTAATAAGCTCAATGATGTAGATGATGGCAAACGCTTCACCCCACTGGAATTTAGGCGAATCATCACTTTGAGCCTGGCGGCAAAACCAACTTTGACCGTGTTCTTCATCCAGAGTAACCCGGCTACCGGGAGAGTCGTTGGAGAAAATTTTACCGATGTTTTGTAACGCATCACCGATGGTTTGGTAATCGACAAACTGATGCAAGACATGTGGGATGATGCGACGGCGAAATGCTAACCCGAGTAGGTCGGTAAATTTAGAGACGCCTAACTGAATTGAAGCGAGATAGATCAGGCGTTTAATCGATTCAGTGGGCACGAAATCACTGTCGGACTGAATCAGATCGGGCGGAAGCCCGGAATCTTCCAGCAACTGATGTAAGTCCATTCCATAGTCGCTAAACATCTGCACTAGAATCTTTGCATAATTTGTTTGTACTACAGGGACTTGGTAATCGACTTCTGCCATAACGAAACAATCCTTTGTGTGTATTTGCAGATAGATATGTGTGCATTGATAATAATTAGACGCACCTATCAGTTACAGAGTGCTATTAGATAAATTTAACTCTAATTTCTTGAGTTTTCCATGAGTAGGCTTATTTTTAAAGTACTAATTTTGTTGATGTTACCTAGATGAAAGGGAGTGGTATGTCTGAAGTTAACGAGGCGGAATCATCTGCAAGCAGTGAACCAACGCAGCAGCCTAATAAAAGGGACAAAGTCAGAAAAGTGACAAACTACTTATTGTTGTTTGTCGCCGTGATGCTGCTATTCAGTATTATTTCTGATCGACTTATCCCGATTACGGATAATGCTCGTGTGAAAGGTTACATCGTTCCAATCAAACCTGAAGTCTCAGGAAAAGTCTTAGATATTCGTGTCCAACCAAATCAGTTAGTGGAGCAAGGGGATGTGCTCGCTGTCTTGGATGATTCAGATTATCGAATCGCTGTGGCGCAAGCAGAGCAAAATCTAGAAATTGCCGGGCAGAATGTTGGCGCACAAACGGCCAATATAGCATCAGCGCAAGCCAAGCTAACGTCGGCGATTGTCGAGAGACAGAATACAGATCTACAAGCTAAGCGTGTGTTAGCGATGGCAGACAAAGGTGTGGTGTCGAAGTCGGATGCAGATCAAGCACGTGCAGCCTTGGCAACATCAAGAGCGGCAGTCGTCAATGCTGAAGCCGATCTTGAACGAGCTAAAAAACAAATGGGTAAAGAGGGTAAAGAGAACAGCCAAGTAAAAGCGGCGTTGTTAGCTCTTGAGCAAGCGCAGCTTAACCTAGAAAGAACCGTCATTACTGCACCCACTCAAGGTGGTGTCTCAAACTTCAGTTTATCTGAAGGTTTTTTTGCCTCTTCTGGTCAAGCCATTATGACGTTTGTTTCGACGCAAGATATCTGGATCGAAGCATATTACCGTGAGAACAGCTTAGGTAACGTCGCGGTGGGTGACGAAGTGGAAGTCGCGCTCGATTTTGCACCGGGTAAAGTCGTCTCAGGGCGAGTCAGCAGTATCGACTGGGGTGTAGATTGGGGTCAAAACGATCAAGCGGGTAAGCTTGCTCAAGCGAGCCAACAAACCGGATGGCTGCGTCAAACCCAAATGCTGCCTATCACCATTGAATTTGAGCGTGATGAAGTATCAGGCATGTTGAGAGTGGGAGGGCAAGCGGATGTTATCGTCTACAGTGGCGATAATTTCGTCTTTAATGCGATTGGCAAGCTTTGGATTCGACTAATCAGCGTGCTTTCTTATGTCAGATAATGCCATCTTAGATGAGCAGGTTCAGCGACGTATTCTTCGCTTCACAGTTGGCGTGATCCTTGCGGTATTTTTGGCCGCTTGGATCAACTGGCCACTGGCGTTTGTCGCCCCTGTGTTTACAGCGAAATTCTTGATCGACAAACCGAATCTTCACAAAGAGACGGTATATGAACTATTGCTTGCACTGGTCGCCACGATGGCGCTTGGCTTGATGCTCTCACGAGGGATCACGCATTACCCAATACCTCTGCTGGTGCTAGTGGGGTTGATGATGCTCTGGGGTTACTACTTGTTCGTAGACCCTAAGTGGAATCTGTTTGCGACTATTCTGCTAATCGCAGTGCTTATGTTGCCGTTCATGGCGATCGATAATCCAGGAATGTCGGTGATGCTGGCATCAGGGCTGGCGACTTCCGGTGTGGTGTCCGTGTTGATTTTTGCTCTGGTTCATATCTATTTTCCTGAGCCTAAATCGGACTTTTCTGGCTTTGCGCCTGCACCGTTGGATCGCAAGCAACGCTGGTATGCGGCGTTTAGAGCCATGATCATCTCTTATCCCGTGGTCTGCTTCTTCTTTATTTTCCAAATTTCAGAAGCATTGTTGACTATGATGTTTATTGCACTGCTCTCTTTAATGATCACCGCTGAGAAGTCGGTGAAATTGAGTGCGTTTTTGGTGATCAGTAATGGTATTGGTGGGCTACTGGCGATCGTGGCGTACTCAATATTGGCGATTGTGCCCAACATTGTTTTCTATTCGCTGTTTATTGGATTAGTCGCGATTTTTATGGCGCGGAAGATCTATACCGTGCCAGAAAAGGCACCAATATTTGCGACGGCGTTTAGTACCTTACTTGTTCTTATTGGCAGTACTTTGATGAGCTCAGGTGACATTGACAGTAATACACTGATACGCATTGTCCAACTGGTCATGATTGGTGTTTATATGATTTTAGCTTCCTTGTTTCTTGAAACTCGGAATTGGAAGTTTCTGCAAAATCAGCCTTAATTTTTTATGAACAAGGATGTTTTATGAAGTTAACTGAAGACTTTTCAAAGCAAGCAATTGATGCAGCGATAAAAATTGCCGCTGTGGCGATTCTTGTTTACTGGTGTTTCTCTATTCTTAAACCGTTTATCTTGTTGGTGATATGGGGAGCTATCATTGCGACAGCGCTCTATCCTGTGGCGGTGGCGATCTCCAATAAAACCGGTATGTCGAAAGGGAAGGCGAGTGGCTTACTGAGTTTTATTGGGGTGTTGTTGCTCCTTATTCCCCTTATCGCGTTGTCCTCAGGTATCTATACCAGTGCATCTGACCTAGTGAGTGGTTTGCAAGATGGCACTTTATCCGTTCCCAAGCCTAAACAGTCTCTGCAAGAGATCCCACTTGTCGGAGAGAAGATCTATGGTGCGCTTGTGTACGCTTCAACAAACATTGAAGGGGCGTTTGTGAAGTACGCAGAAGAGATCAAACAGTTCGCAGCAAAAGCCGCTTCGATTCTTGGATCTCTGGGTGGTGGTTTCGTGCAGTTTATTATCTCTACCATTATCGCTGGCGCTTTCATGAGTAACGCAGATAAATGTCAGCTTGGTTTGACGCATTTGGTCGCACGTTTAACCGATGGTCGCGGTGAAGAGTTGGTTAAGCTTTCCAAAGTCACAGTAAGAAGTGTGGTTCAGGGTGTGATTGGTGTGGCTGTGATTCAGTCGGTGGCTTCTGCTATTGGCTTGGTGATTGCGGGTGTGCCTGCCGCGGCGTTCTGGGCGTTAGCGGTACTCTTAATTGCGATTATTCAATTGCCACCGATTCTCGCGCTTCTGCCTGCGATTATTTACATGTTCAGCGTTGAGTCGACCATGGCGGCCAGTATTTTCTTGGTCTGGTGTCTGCTGGTGAGTGGTAGTGATGCGTTCCTTAAACCGGTGCTATTGAGTCGTGGTTCTCACATTCCAATGTTGGTGATTCTGCTGGGTGCGTTAGGCGGCATGGCGATGTCGGGTATTGTGGGTCTCTTTGTGGGTGCGGTAGTGCTGAGTTTGACCTATGAGCTATTAATGGTTTGGCTCAACTTAGAACAAACCAGTTCACAAGAACCAGAAAGCTTAGAAGAACCAGCAAAACAAGAAGAGGCGAAGTAGATGAAGCCTGTTTCTAAGGACGATAACTTTTACTTTTTGTTTTTCGCCTTATTGGTGCTGTTCTTTGGCTGCGCCGTGATGCAGCAGTTTTATCCTCAAGGCCAAAAGACCATCTTGTTTCTGATTATCATGACCTTAGCGGTTTCTATTGCGGGTATCCACCAAGAGCGAGCACTGTATCGATCTTGGTATGGTTTATTGTTGTTAACGGCTGGGGTGTCCGGGGTGTTTTCATTCTTTGAAGACTATAACCTCTCGATTGTGACCCTCTCTGCACTGGCAGCTTTCTTGTTTTCTCATATCTATTCCGCGCTCAGGCAGGTAATGCAAGCATCGAGTGTCACTAAAAACCACATCATTGGCTCAATCTGTATTTATCTTTTGATTGGTCTGGCTTGGGCGACCATTTACTTGTTGATCTTAGAGCTGTTGCCCCATGCGTTTAATGGATTGGAAGAGCGAGAGTGGCTGAGTAATCTGTTTAACGCGATGTACTTTAGCTTCATTACCCTGACCACGGTTGGGTATGGGGATATCTCTCCAGCACTTCCTGTAGCTCAATTCTTTGTGTTTATGGAATCGATTATTGGTAGTTTTTATTTGGCTATCATGGTGGCGAGTCTGGTCAGTATTCGATTGAATCAAGGGCAGGAAGATCAGAGCTAGTCAGGACAAAGCTAATCACTGACGCTAGTTACCATAGAAAGTAAGTCTTATCCTAAATGACAGAAAATAAAAGGCCGTTGAGAGTGGTATGACTCTCAACGGCCTTATGTTTAAGCCGGGTTATGCCTTACCGTTCTTCAACGCTTCTAGCTCACTGATTGTTGTTTGTGAAACTAACTCGCCGTTCATGTAGTAGCTGACTTCTTGACCTTCTTTGATGCCTGTAAGCGTCGCGCTTTCACCTGTGTTATAGACGATGTCCATCTGGATAGTATTTTCGTCAATCTGAATCATTTCGCCCGTTTCAATGGTGCGATTGTTAGACAGAGGTGCAACAGGTGCCTCTTTTAGGCTTGGGTCGAGTTCATCATTCACTTTGAAATGCGTGTCTGCTTTGGTATCAAAGATGTGTGGTGAACCACTGATAGGGTTTTTACCCGTCCAGAATTCAAGAGAGTTGAACACCACGTAGTCGGCGGCGGTAGTGATACCGTAGACGGGGGCAAGTAAGAAGTTCACGCCTGCTCGAGCGTAGCGGTTATCTACGACTTCTACGTTGAATTTCATCACTTTCCCTGTGACAGCATTACTACCGATACAACCCGTTAGCGCCGAAGCTAAAACCGTGAGTCCTACAATCTTTAGTGCCATCTTTTTCATCTTAGTACCTGTATTATTTAATAAGTCTGTTTCGTTGGAACAGGTGTAGTATCGACGATTTGTTTTGATGAGTTTTACCATTTAACGCCACCGGCTGGATAAACTTTCATCGCTTTAGGTTCTATGAGACTGTTAACCTGAGATGTGAAAAACGAAAAAGCGCTACCTTTTATCAGGTAACGCTTTTTGAAATTTTGGTTGGGGTGCGTAACGCATTAAAGTCTATTTCATGACATATCGATAAGCCTTAATAGCGAGCCAACGAAAACATTTAAATAGAGTGGTGCTGGCTTTGATAGCAAGCTTGGCTGTCGAGGTGAGTAACTCGCCCGTAACGATAACGCATTTGTGTAGGTCGGATTCTTTGTAATCTGAGTATGTCATGGTGCTCTCTTATTTAGTTGGGAGACTCCTGTCTGCGATACAACCCTTGTGCACGTAATGTACAGAATTCAGAAGTTCAGGATTTACCATTTAATGCCACGAGTGCCTATTATCTCGTCACTTAAAGAGATATTTGGACTCATAAGAGGGACTCGCTCCAACAGCAAGAGTGAATGATGTTATGCTCGGCAGTCCGTTGAGAGTTAGAAGAGATTAAAAGGAAAGAGAATGAGTAACCTTACACCGGATCAAGAAGCGGCTTTGGCGACATTTAAAGAGAACCTGCATTTGCCACATGGCGGTTTTCATACCTTGATCACCGAGCTAGGTAAGGAGTACCAACTTCCTTTTCAAAAAGTCCGTTCTGTCGTTAAGCAGGCACAAAAGAACGTTGAGCGTCGCATTAAGAATGAGTTTGAGAGCGTAGAAGCCTCGACGTTGACTCAAGCGAGCTGGGTAGCAGCAATAAGAACGGAGCTTGAAGAGCTGGCTAAAGAGACGGAGTCTGTGATGGACAAGCTCAAGGCTAATCCGAAGTACTTAAACGTCATTGCAGCGATAGAGGGCTCTATTACGAGCGAGGACGAGCGTGAAGAGTGGATTGAGCAACTGATTCAAGTTTATGAGAAAGAGGTGTTGAAGCCGTTACTAGCGATGTTACGCACCACCAAGTTGTACTGGACGCTTATGCTGGTGGATGAAACCTGTAAGATGACGCCAGAACAGCGCGAGAAATTTGCGGATTATCCTCAACATATGGAAGCCGCTGAACACCTGTATGAACTTGACCAAAAGCTAAGAGTCAAAGCGTTGGCTGAATAAATAACAGGTTCAATAAACAGCAAGCACAACAAACAGTAGGGCAGTAAGGTCTTATCTTCTTCAGTACTGAACATATAAAAAAACGCCCAAGCATTGATGCTTGGGCGTTTTGTTTGTTAACGGTTTATTCTTGCTAGAAGCTGTTTTGCTGCTAGAAGCAATGCTTATTTCATTGCCGCTGGCTCATCGAGCTTTTTTACGCCACCGCGAGAGGCGTTAACCAGTAGTACACCAACTGACAGTACAATCGAACCACACAGTAGGAACAGTGCTCGACCAGTGATGTCATTTGGAATTAGAGCCATCGCTAGGATACCGAAACCTGCAGTACAGATTAGTTTACCAAGCATTGAACGCTGTTTTGTGTCTAGGTTTTGCTGCTCTTGAGATTCTGCCACAACCGGTGTGTTCCAGTTCTCAAATAGCTTCTCAACTTCTGCTTCACGCTCCGGTGTACGACCCTTGTAAACCAGTGTTGTTGCTAGGAAGAAGCCACCAGTGAACACAACGTGTGCTGCTAAGCTCAGTGCTACTTTCAAATCAGACCATTCGCGACCCGTTAGTGCGTGTTCTAGGTTAAACCAGTTCTGTACGTCTTCAGCTTGTAGAGAGATACCGAAGATGTAAGAAACGAAACCACCTACAATCAGTGTTGCCCAACCAGCCCAGTCTGGAGTCTTACGAACCCACATACCTAGAAGTACAGGGATAAGCATTGGGAAGCCAATCAATGCACCAACGTTTAGTACGATATCGAACAGGCTTAGGTGACGCAGTGAGTTGATGAACAAGCCAATACCGATGATGATGAAGCCCATCATTACTGTCGTTGCTTTACTTACTACAACCAGCTCTTTCTGTGTCGCTTGTGGGCGAACAATTGGGCTGTAGAAGTTCATCACGAAGATACCTGCGTTACGGTTTAGACCAGAGTCCATAGAAGACATGGTAGCCGCGAACATTGCTGACATTAGAAGACCAACCATACCTGCAGGCATTACGTTTTGTACGAATGCTAGGTAAGCAGCGTCTGCACCCACTGAACCGTATTGCTCTGCGAAGTCAGGCATGAATGCACTTACGTACCAAGCTGGTAGGAACCAAATCAGTGGACCAACAATCATTAGCACACATGCTAGGCCAGCCGCTTTACGCGCATTTTCACTGTCTTTTGCACACAGGTAGCGGTAAGCGTTGATACTGTTGTTCATTACACCGAATTGTTTGATGAAGATGAACACAACCCAAAGGATGAAGATGCTCATGTAGTTCAGGTTGTTACCAACCATGAAGTCGCCATCAAAGTTTGCAACGATATTGCTTAGACCGCCACCGTGGAAGTAAGCCGCTACCGCACAGGTAATCGTTACTGCCATGATAACTAGCATCTGCATGAAGTCAGAAGCAACAACGGCCCAAGAACCGCCAGTTACTGCCATCAGCATCAACACTAGACCTGTTACCACAATGGTTGCTTCCATTGGGATGTTGAATACAGCGGCAACAAAGATTGCGAGGCCGTTCAACCAGATACCAGCTGAAATCAAGCTGTCAGGCATACCTGCCCAAGTGAAGAACTGCTCTGAAGTTTTACCAAAACGCTGACGAATTGCTTCGATTGCGGTAACAACGCGAAGCTGGCGGAATTTTGGAGCAAAATAGATGTAGTTCATGAAGTAGCCAAATGCATTGGCTAAAAATAGGATTACAACGACGAAACCGTCGCTGAACGCGCGTCCTGCGGCACCTGTAAACGTCCATGCTGAAAACTGTGTCATGAAGGCGGTTGCACCAACCATCCACCACAACATTTTGCCGCCCCCTCTAAAGTAATCACTTGTCGACGTTGTGAACTTACGGAACATCCAACCAATGGCTCCAAGAAAGAAGAAGTAGGCAAGAACAACAAGAGTATCAATAGTCATTTTTTCAGCCTTTTAAGTGTGATCATTAACTGACTCCTAGATTACTCTTTTACAGGTATATTTGTACTACAATATGCTTTTATTGTGATCCAAACCAAGAGCTTTTCTATATATAAAAATCCTGACAAAGCCATGACATACGGGGCTTTCAAGCATTTTTGTAAAATCTAAGTTACGGTAATAGTTTGTTTTAAATGTAACCATTTGCAATACCATTAAGTTCTTTTTAAATCAGGTAGTTAGCGTTAAAGGTGTTGGTTATTACCTTTGGCTGCCATAATCCGAATCGATTTTTGGTTGCTGTTTAATTTAGCGAGAGTGATAAGTATAGGACGTTCTTCAACGTTACTGTGTTAGTGCGCTTTACGCTAATCGCATTGATATCATCATACTATTGGACACAAAAATCGTGTTAGCACCATCCTAAATGAAAAAAGCGAGCCAAGAGGCTCGCTTTGAACATAATCTGTCGTCAGATGAATTATTTTGCGACGTGATTTACTGCATCACGTACTAGCGCACCTAGCTCATCCCACTTACCTTCGTCGATAAGTTTTGTTGGAACCATCCAAGTACCGCCACACGCAAGCACAGAAGGGATTGATAGGTACTCATCAACATTGCTTAAGCTTACGCCGCCTGTTGGCATAAATTTCACTGGGTACACAGCTGTCAGTGCTTTAAGCATGCTTGTGCCGCCTGAAGGCTCAGCAGGGAAGAACTTAAGTGTGCGTAGGCCCATTTCCATTGCTTGCTCAACTAGGCTTGGGTTGTTTACACCAGGAACGATAGCAACGCCTTTGTCGATACAGTATTGAACTGTGCGTGGGTTAAAGCCAGGGCTTACGATGAAGTCCACGCCCGCTTCGATAGATGCGTCAACTTGCTCGTTAGTCAGTACAGTACCAGAGCCAATCAGCATGTCTGGGAACTCTTTACGCATGATGCGAATCGCTTCGATTGCACATTCAGTACGTAGCGTGATTTCAGCACATGGCATGCCGTTTTCAACAAGTGCTTTGCCTAGGGGGATAGCGTCTTCAGCACGGTTGATAGCGATTACAGGGATAACTTTCAGGTTAGCAAGTTGTTCATTTAATGTCGTCATGGATAATATCTCACGTCAAAATTGGCCGATAATTACTGAATTATCAGCATTTTAAAATCTATTGGTTAGTCTCGTTCACTATTCTAATTGAGCATAGCATGACGCTGGATCAGCGTCATGCTTGCATCAAATTAAGAAGACAGAGACAGTGTTGGCATTGCTTCTTTAGGAATAATTGCACCTTGGTGCTGAATCACAGCACCAGCAACGCAGTGACCTGCAAATGCTGCGTCGCGCGCGTTTCCGCCACAGAAGCGCTTCGCTAGGAAACCTGCACTGAATGAATCACCTGCCGCTGTGGTATCGATTACGTTATCCACTGGGTTTGGTGCAACATAATGTGCCGCATCTGCTTCAACAACTAGGCAGTCTTTGCTGCCGCGTTTGATGATGATCTCTTTCACTCCGGCTTTCGTGGTGCGCTCGATGCATTGCTCAATGAACGTATCACCGTAAAGCTCTTGCTCATCATCAAATGTGAGCAGTGCGATGTCTGTGAACTTAAGCATTTTCAAGTACCACGACTGAGCTTCTTCTTGGCTAGTCCAAAGCTTAGGGCGGTAGTTATTATCAAAAATAACTTGGCCGTTTTGCTTTTTGTATTCTTCTAGGAAAGCCATAAGCGCTGTACGACCTTTTTCTGTAAGAATAGCTAGTGTAATGCCGCTCAAGTACAGAGCATCGTATGAAAACAGCTTATCTAGAAGCGTCGATGCATCTTCGCCATCAAGTAGGTATTTCGCCGCAGCGTCATTACGCCAGTAGTGGAAACTACGCTCGCCAGTTTCATCGGTTTCGATGTAGTAAAGACCAGGTTGTTTTTCGTCAATCTGTTTTACTAGGCTAGTGTCGATGCCTTCAGCGTTCCACTTCTCAAGCATGTCTAGGCTGAATGGGTCATTACCCAGTGCCGTTACGTAGCTTGTCTTAATGTTATGCTCTTGGGTTAAGCGAGATAGGTATAAAGCCGTGTTAAGTGTGTCACCACCAAATGTTTGCTTAAGACCATCATCTTTTTTCTGTAGCTCAACCATACATTCGCCAATGACCGCGATATTAAATGATTTCATGTGCTTACCTTAGCAACTGAGGTTGCGCTCTATATTATTTTAGGAAATCTTCGCGAGCTGGGTTGAAGATATCAAGAAGAATGCTGTCTTGCTCTAGAGCAACTGCACCGTGCATCATGTGTTTACGCGCAAAGTATGCGTCGCCTTCTTTTAGTACTTTCTTCTCGCCTTCGATTTCAGCTTCAAAGCTACCGCGAACCACATAACCAATTTGGTCGTGAATCTCGTGAGTGTGAGGGTGACCAATTGCGCCTTTGTCAAAACATAGGTGTACAGCCATTAGGTCGTCAGTGTATGCAACGATCTTACGCTTGATACCGCCACCCAGCTCTTCCCAAGGTTGCTCGTTATTGATAAAGAATGCGTTCATTGTGTCTCTCCAAAGCGTGTAAATTTTTTATATGTTCATTAAGTTGTGTCCATCATAAGTGATTGGGTTTAATTGTAATACAATATATCCAGAAATGTGTGATATTGATCAAGTGCTACTTTTTATTGTGTTGTAAAATCAAAGACTTAACAGAACTCTGATAATTGTTATTGGCTTTTTAGATCAAAGGTT
Organism: Vibrio sp. R11-SG3-ISO9; assembly: GCF_059834255.1. Lineage (NCBI taxonomy): Bacteria > Pseudomonadati > Pseudomonadota > Gammaproteobacteria > Vibrionales > Vibrionaceae > Vibrio > Vibrio sp. R11-SG3-ISO9. The sequence goes on along the minus strand of NZ_JCBDGU010000004.1, from coordinate 39,121 downwards.
TAGCGAGATTTATGTGATTCTGCTCATCATTTAGTGATGAATTGGTGGGATTAAACCTCATATTGTATTACTTTATATGGAGTTTAAGAATTAGATTGAAATTCAAATATAGAAACTCTTCATCGAGGGTGATAAAGAACATGACTACACAACCAATACTACTAACGGACGCGGAAATTGAAGCACTTCATTTAGAAGTTGGCCGTTCAAGTTTAATGGGTAAGACGATCGCAGCTAACCAAAAAGAGCTGGAAGCCTTCATGCGCTTGCCTATTGACGTGCCAGGGCATGGCGAGGCGGGTGGTTACGAGCACAACCGTCACAAACAAAACTACACATACATGAACCTAGCTGGCCGTTTGTTCCTTATCACTAAAGAGCAGAAGTACGCTGATTTCGTTACTGAACTATTGGAAGTATACGCAGACAAGTACCTGACGTTCGATTTCCATGTTCAAAAGAACACGAACCCAACGGGTCGTCTTTTCCACCAAATTCTAAACGAACATTGCTGGTTAATGTTCACTAGCTTGGCGTATTCGTGCGTTAAGTCTACTTTGACGCAAGAACAACGAGACAATATCGAGTCTCGTATCTTCGAACCTATGCTTGAGATGTTCACGGTGAAGTACGCACACGACTTCGACCGCATCCATAACCATGGTATTTGGGCTGTAGCAGCTGTCGGTATTTGTGGCCTAGCACTGGGCAAACGTGAGTACCTGGAGATGTCGGTATACGGTCTTGATCGTAACGACACAGGCGGTTTCCTAGCGCAAATCTCTCAACTGTTTGCACCTTCTGGCTACTACATGGAAGGTCCTTATTACCACCGTTACGCGATTCGCCCAACGTGTGTTTTCGCAGAGGTGATTCACCGTCATATGCCAGAAGTAGACATCTACAACTACAAAGACGGCGTGATTGGTAACACAGTACAAGCGATGCTTTCAACGGCTTACCCTAATGGTGAATTCCCAGCACTGAACGATGCATCTCGCACTATGGGCATCACAGACATGGGCGTACAAGTTGCGGTAAGTGTTTACAGCAAGCACTACGCAGTGGATGGAAAGGTAGATGAAAACATCCTAGGTATGGCGAAGATTCAAGATGCAGTATGGATGCACGGCTGTGGTCTTGAGTTATCTAAAGCTTACGAAGCCGCAAGCGCTGAAAAAGAGATCGGCATGCCTTTCTGGCCAAGTGTTGAGTTGAACGAAGGCCCAGAAGGTCACAACGGTGCTCAAGGCTTCATCCGTATGCAAGACAGCAAAGGCGATGTGTCTCAGCTTGTGATGAACTACGGCCAACACGGCATGGGCCACGGCAACTTCGATACGCTAGGTATTACCTTCTTCAACCGTGGTCAAGAAGTGCTACGTGAATACGGCTTCTGTCGTTGGGTGAACGTTGAGCCGAAATTCGGTGGCCGTTACCTAGATGAAAACAAGTCTTACGCACGTCAAACTATCGCTCATAACGCGGTAACGATTGACGAGAAATGTCAGAACAACTTTGATGTTGAGCGTGCAGATTCTGTTCACGGCTTGCCTCATTTCTTCAAAGTAGAAGATCAAAAAATCAATGGTATGAGTGCGTTCGCGAACGATCACTACGATGGTTTTGACATGCAACGCAGTGTGTTCATGCTAAACCTTGAAGGTCTAGAATCTCCGCTACTATTAGACCTGTACCGCTTAGATTCAGAGAAAGGCGAGCACCAATACGACTACTCTCACCAGTATGAAGGCCAGATTGTTCGTACAAACTTCGATTACCAAGCCAACAAAGAGCTACACACGCTAGGCGGCGACTTCGGTTACCAACACCTATGGAATGTAGCAAGTGGTGAAGCGAACGAGACAGCACTAGTGAGCTGGTTACAAAACAACACCTACTATACATGGTTAGGTACAAGCTCGAACGACAACGGTGAAGTTATCTTTACTCGCTCTGGTGCGAATGACCCAAGCTTCAACCTGCGTTCTGAGCCTGCGTTCATTCTACGTAGCAAAGGCGAAACTACGCTGTTTGCTTCAGTTCTAGAGACGCACGGTTACTTCAACGAAGAATTTGAGCAATCAGTGAACGCTCGTGGCCAAGTACAAGACATCAAAGTACTGGCGCATAACAACATCGGTACTGTTGTTGAAATTGAAACGAATACCTCTCGTGTCACAGTAATGGTCAGCAACCAACTTGGTGCGACTGACACTACTGAACACAAAGTCGAATTAAATGGCAAAACGTACAGCTGGACAGGTTTCTACTCTCTAGAAGAGAACCTAATTGACTCAACTTCAGCTGGTCAGGAGAAATAAGAATGAGCTATCAACCACTTTTACTGAACTTTGAAGAAGCAGCAGAGCTTCGTAAAGAACTTGGCAAGGATAGCCTATTAGGAAAAGCACTTACTCGCGACATCAACCAAACTGACGCATACATGGCTGAAGTGGGCATTGAAGTTCCGGGTCACGGTGAGGGCGGCGGTTACGAACATAACCGTCATAAGCAGAACTACATCCATATGGATCTAGCGGGTCGTCTATTCCTTATCACAGAAGAGACAAAATACCGTGATTACATCGTAGATATGCTAACAGCTTACGCGAAGGTGTACCCATCGCTAGAGAGCAACACTAGCCGTGATTCAAACCCACCGGGTAAGATCTTCCACCAAACACTGAATGAAAACATGTGGATGCTATACGCTTCGTGCGCATACAGCTGTGTTTACCACACGATTTCTGAAGAAGAAAAAACGCTGATTGAAAACGACCTATTCAAGCAGATGATCGAACTGTTCGTTGTGACATACGGCCACGACTTCGACATCGTGCACAACCACGGTCTGTGGGCGGTAGCAGCGGTTGGTATCTGTGGCTACGCAATCAACGATCAAGAATCGGTAGATAAAGCACTTTACGGCCTTAAGCTAGACAAAGTGAGCGGCGGTTTCCTAGCACAGCTAGACCAACTGTTCTCGCCAGACGGTTACTACATGGAAGGTCCGTACTACCACCGTTTCTCACTGCGTCCAATCTACTTGTTCGCAGAGGCAATCGAGCGTCGTCAACCTGAGCTTGGTATCTATGAATTCAACGATTCAGTTATCAAGACAACGTCTTACGCGGTATTTAAGACGGCATTCCCAGACGGTACGCTACCAGCACTGAACGATTCATCGAAGACGATTTCTATCAACGATGAAGGCGTGATCATGGCAACATCTGTGTGTTACCACCGCTACGAGCAAACTGAAACTCTGCTTGGCATGGCTGACCACCAGCAAGATGTATGGGTTCATATCTCAGGTAAAACACTATCAAACGCGGTTGAAGCGGCTGACGAAATCAAGCCATTCAACTGGGGTAGCCTGTTCGTGACTGACGGCCCAGAAGGTGAGAAAGGCGGCGTGAGCATCCTTCGTCACCGTGATGAGCAAGATGACGACACAATGGCTCTGATTTGGTTTGGTCAGCACGGCTCAGATCACCAGTACCACTCTGCATTAGACCACGGTCACTACGATGGTCTACACCTAAGCGTGTTCAACCGCGGTCACGAAGTACTGCACGATTACGGCTTCGGTCGCTGGGTAAACGTTGAGCCTAAATTTGGCGGTCGTTACATCCCAGAGAACAAGTCTTACTGTAAGCAGACTGTGGCACACAACACAGTAACGGTTGACCAAAAAACTCAAAACAACTTCGATACAGCACTGGCTGAATCTAAGTTTGGTCAGAAGCACTTCTTTGTGGCAGACGCCCAGTCTCTACAAGGCATGAGCGGCACAATCTCTGAATACTACACAGGTGTTGATATGCAGCGCAGTGTGATTCTTGCTGAGCTTCCTGAGTTTGAGAAACCACTAGTGATTGATGTGTACCGCATTGAAGCAGATGCTGAGCACCAGTACGATCTACCAGTTCACCATTCTGGTCAAATCATCCGTACTGACTTTGATTACAAGGTTGAAAGCACGCTTAAGCCACTTGGCGAAGACAACGGTTACCAACACCTATGGAACGTTGCTTCAGGTAAAGTGAACGGCAGCTCTTTGGTTAGCTGGTTGCACGACAGCAGCTACTACAGCCTAGTAACAAGTGCTAACGAAGGCAGCGAAGTGATTTTTGCTCGTACTGGCGCGAACGATCCAGACTTCAACCTGAAGAGCGAGCCTGCGCTTATCTTGCGTCAATCTGGTCAAAACCACGTGTTCGCTTCTGTACTAGAAACACACGGTTACTTTAACGAGTCTATCGAAGCCTCTGTTGGCGCTCGTGGCCTTGTAGAATCTGTGTCTGTTGTGGGCCATAACAGTGTCGGGACTGTTGTTCGCATTCAGACCACCTCTGGCAACACTTACCACTACGGTATCTCGAATCAAGCTGAAGATGTTCAGCAAGCAACTCACACGGTTGAGTTTGCAGGTGAGACTTACTCATGGGAAGGTGCATTCGCTAAACTTTAATTGTTTAAAAAGCGAATAACGATGAATCGGGTGTCTTCGGATGCCCGTTTTTTTGTTCGGATTCTTTGGTTAGCTGGTGGTTTATAACTCGAAAGAAATCAGAGGCTATATGAAGATAGTAGTGAGAGTACTGGCAATAACAACCTAGTTAGCGGAAAGCCGCGATGTGAAATGCAAATGACTAGGTCTGTCTTGGTGTTGCTGCTACGAATGAAACGTGGCGATGTTTCTAGTGGAGGAGCGATTTTGCTCTAGAGGACTGTGAAATGTCCTAGCTTCTGTCCACTGTTCGAGATAATGGTTCCGATACTCTCTCTTTCATCAAATTCGAAGTCGATGAGATAACTTGTGTGTTGCAGCCTTGGTAATATGTGGCGATGCAAAATGTCACTGTTTAATTGTCGTATCTCGGTGACCCAAGAGATATTTTCTTTCAATAAGTCTATTTGGATTTTGAGCATTTATGGCCTCTAAATTTGTTGAGCGATTTCTCGCGTGATAGTTGGTACCAATGGATTTGTCGTGTTGTTCTTTTAGACATAATGTGCCTCGTGTTTATTACAATAATATTGAGATTAACCAGATAGCTTTGCGGCGATCAATGGATCCGTAGTGCAAAACCAAATGGGGTGTTGGGACAAAAAATGACGCTATTGAATGACTATCGAAGTAAAGCTGACGCAGAGATGGTGTAACGATGTATCGTGAACTGTCTTTGTGGGAACTTGGACTGGGATGTTGCATTAACAGCTCATGTTTTGAGCCAGGTGGCGTAATATACGCCTCGTTTTTTAATTTTCAAGCATTATTTCGATTATTTTCAAAATAAATGTTCTGTTTTTTCCTATGCAACGGTGTTGAGAGCACGTTTCGCATAATTATTATTTGTTCGACACAGCAAACCAGCCAGTAATTTCTATACTGATCATTAAGTTATCGATACGACTAACTCAGTTAAGAGATTAAGGATGATTGAATGAAATGGATTGGCGCATTTATAGCTGCTAGCTGCTCATTGAGCGCGTGGGCGAATGTCGAGCACTTTGTACGTTACCAATATCAAGACCAAGTGAGTTACGGTCAGCTCAAGGGCGAGACTATTACGCCCATCAAGGGTGATCTTTTCGCACAGCATAGTCTCTCTGACAAAACCGTCGCATTAGCGGATGTTGAAATATTGCTTCCGACTCAGCCAGAGAAGGTTTTTGCCGTCGGTATGAACTTTCGTAGTCATGCTGCCTCACACCCTGATCTACCTCCACCGATGTTCTTGAAGCTGCCTTCTTCTCTTGTTCTGTCCGGGCAACCAGTACATGCGCCTTTTGATGCACGTAATGTGCACTTTGAAGGTGAATTGGTGCTGGTGATAGGGAAAACACTGCATAAAGCGGATCAAGAAGAAGCAGAAGCAGGCATCTTTGGTGTTACTGTGGGTAATGATCTCACGGAGCGTTCTTGGCAGGGCAGTGACTTGCAATGGCTAAGAGCCAAAGCCTCTGACGGCTTTGGACCTATAGGTAAGACGATTGCCAGAGGTGTTGATTACAACGATGTCGAGTTAACCACGCGATTAAATGGTTCTATCGTCCAACAAGAAAACACCACCTTTATGATCCACAGCCCGAAGAAAGTCGTCAGTTATTTAAGCCACTACTTCACCCTGAAACCCGGTGATTTGATCTTTATGGGGACGCCTGGAAAAACTAAAGCGCTTAAAGATGGCGACATGATCTCTGTGAGTATTAAAGGAGTAGGGGAAGTCACCAATACGATCTATTTCTAACCGATTGACAATCAAACGGTTAGAGTGGATTTACAATGTAAATTGTTACTAATTGTTCACATGGTGTACATGTTGTTCTGGGTGTCATAGAACTGTAACACAACTGGTGAATGCTAAGCGCCATGGATATTCTGACCGTTTTTACTCTCTATTTGCTGTATGGCTTAGCGTTCTTCGCTATTGGTTTTTCTATTATTTTTAGGAACTACAAAAACAGCCAAATCAGCATATCAAAACTCCTGCCTATTCTGGCCGCGTTTGGCTTTATCCATGGTATACACGAATGGTCAGAACTCTATTTTATTTTGATAGAGCACAAACAGTATGAGACTCAAAATGTAGAGCTTTTTAAAGTCGTTAAACTGTGGCTCTCTTACCTACTGCTTGGTGCGTTCGGTTGGAAGATGTTTGATCTGATTGATCGACCTTGGGTTAAGTGGGCAAAGCTTGCCATTATCGCTCTACTGTTGATGTTTATTAACAGCCTTATCGATCGCTATGACGAGCAAGCCTTCATTGTCTATATCACGACCAGTTCACAGCACGTAAGGCTATTATTTGGTCTTGGCTCTGGTGTATTAGCAGGGATGATGCTGATCATCTATGCCAAACAATTCTATGATGCAGACCACCAAGCGGCTACGCCTTTTGTGTACACAGGTGCCGCTGTGATCTTCTATGGCATTACATCCGGGTGGCTGTCGTCAGAATTTGGTGTTTGGGTGATCTTTGCGCGAACACTCTGCGCTATAGCGATTCTATTTTTCCTGTGGAAAGCACTGCGAATATTCGACAGAGAGCGAGAGCAGCAAATTGAGTCGATGCTGCATGATTCCTATCAAGATGCCAAAATGAAAGAGTTGGGTGAGCTAACATCCGCGGTCGCGCACGAAGTGAAAACACCGCTCAGCAGTGCGTTGATGAGCTGTGATCTATTACAGGCCCGTTTGCCAGACAATGAAGACGTTAACCGACAACTGGTTCGTATTCGTGGCGGGATTGAAAAAGCCGCTCACATTAGTCACGAAGTGTTGAACTATGCTCATCATAGAGAAATGAAAAGAGAACCAGTTAATGTTTCGCAGTTATGCCAATCGGCGTTGTCGCTGGTTGAGTATCGCTTGTCGGATTTTATGGTCTCTTGCCAAATACCAGACAGGCTGCATGTCCTTGGCGATAAAGTGTATCTCGAAGAGGTGTTGGTAAATGTGTTGGTGAATGCGATTGATGCTTCTGAAGATTTCAAATCGATTACCATTAGTGCCAAAGAGCTTGGAACCAACATTGTTATTGAGCTTGAAGACTCAGGCAAGGGCATAGCCGAAGAGCTATTAGACAAGGTATATCAGCCTTTCTACACCACAAAACCGGTTGGAAAAGGCACAGGGATGGGGCTGTCTATCTCTAAGCAGATCATCTTACAACACCATGGTCAGCTGATATTAAAGAACACCAATTTTGGCTTGCAGGTGCAAGTGATTTTACCAAAGGCGATGAAATGACATTGAAACTCTTGCTCGCAGAAGATGATCAGCAGTTACGAGAAGTATTAGAGGAAGCGCTGGCTTTGGAAGGTTTCGAAGTCGTCTCCTTTGATAATGCAGAAGACGCCTTAGACTGCGCAACGGAGCAATATTTTGACCTAGCATTGTTTGATGTTGTGATGGGCGGGATGACGGGTATCGAAGCTTTATCTAACCTGCGCAGAACTCACCCAAAGATGGGTGTGGTGATTACAACGGCTTTTGCAACGGTTGATTTAGCCGTCGATGCCATGAAGAAGGGCGCGGATGAGTTTTTGACTAAGCCATTTAATTTGGCCACGCTCTCTGTGACACTAAAGCGTGTTCATGCGAGTAAGGCTCCACAAACGCCGGCCGAAGAACGCAGTAATGACCAAGTTTTCAGTGCGCTCGCCAATCCGATTCGCCGTGCCGTGCTCAACCATCTTGGTATTCACAAGAAACTCAAATTTATGGACCTTTGTCGTGTTGTTGGCGTAGAAGACCATACTAAGTTTAACTTTCACCTGAGACAGTTAGTGAAAAGTGGCTTAGTGAAAAAGGGCGAGGGGAAGATCTATTCACTGACTCAAAGTGGTAAGGAAGTCCAAGCCAACATGCTGCAATAGCACACGTTTCAAACGTACTGCACTTCAACCCCTTCTATCGTTCGAACCTTTCAACCATTTCCTTGCCAAGGAATTGTGTTATCTAACCGACGCAATTCCTTCCTCAATATCGTGCTATATGAGTATTTTTCGATCCTAAGTGGTGACCTAAAACCATGACACAACGGGCATTATTCTCTTTTGTAATACTCATTTTTACATTTCTAAATGACAAAGTTGTTGCACAGCAAACTTCCCGAGAATATTATTGATAATAATTCTCAGTTGCGTTACAAATTTGTTGTCAGATTAATGACATACTTTAAATAATCGTTATCTCGCAGTTGTTCGGTTGGCCTCACGTCAATCGCTTTCGTGTGTTTCATGGAAACCGAAATAACAGCAAAGGAATAGAAATGAACAAAATACTTAATTCAGCTCGTAAGCTAATGAGTGGCTTGGTACTGGTTTTAGCTTCGTCTGTACTTATGACAGCACACGCAAAAACAGTGACAGTAGAACACATTAAAGGCACAACCGAGGTATCGGGCGTACCACAGCGTGTTGTCGTTCTTGGTCACGGTAGCTTAGACGTATTGGATCAAATCGGTGTCGCTCCAGTTGGCGCGTCACACATGCTAATGCCTGATTACCTGCAGTCTTACCTAAAGACAACTCAAAACACGGGTTCTCTAAGCGAGCCAGACTTCGAAGCTATCTACATGCTTAAACCGGATCTGATCATCGCAGAAAACCGCATGCTAAAGGTTTACGACCAACTGGCAAAAATTGCTCCTACGATCATGTTCTACGTAGAAGGTGACAAGTACTGGGCAGATACGCAAAGAAACTGGCGCACACTGGGCGACATTTTTGAAAAGCAGGCTGAAGTTGAAGCTCTGATTGAAAAAACACAGCAACAAATCACTGCTGTGAACCAAAAAGTCACTCAAGATGAAACAACGGCAATGATGCTAATGAACAACGGCAGCAACATCGCGATGTTTAACAAAGGTAGCCGCTTCTCAATCATCTTTGATGACTTTGGATTTGTTGAGTCTAAGAGTGCAAAAGTAGCACCGATCAAAGGCAGCCACGGTAACCTTATCTCTTTTGAGTACATCGCAGACGCGAAACCGGAAGTGATTTATGTGCTAGACCGGGAACAAGCGATTGGTCGTTCAGAAGGCCGTGCAAAGCAGTTGTTTGACAATGCGCTAGTGGCTCAAACGCCAGCGGCAAAGCTAGATAACATCGTATTCATCGATTCAAGTGCATGGTACTTGGCAGGTGGTGGTGTAACAGCGACTCAACGTATGCTGAATGACATCGACCGCACAGTTAAGCAGTAAGTCATTATCAAAATACTGGGCTTATAAGTTCTTGCTTATAAGCCCTTTTTGACTGTTTATTACCTTTTAACTTTCTAGAAGCTACGTCATTTTTTAGAACCTATGTCATTTTCTAGAGCCTTGGTCATTTTCTAGATCCCTTTTAAGTTTTTATCACGGGACATTCCCAACTTTTCCTTAGTATTTAATTTATGTTAAAACCCATTGCAGCCGCTGTTTTCCTCGTTGTTTTATGCGTTGCTTCCTTGATGATCGGTGTCGCTGAAATCAGCTTCAGTGATTTCTTCAACGGCAACGATCACGCCAACTCCATTTATGTTGTCAGCCGAATCCCTCGACTCCTTGCTATTGTTTTAGCGGGTGCCGGATTGAGTGTATCAGGGCTTATCATGCAGCAGATTGTGCAGAACAAGTTTGCTGCGCCATCCACTATGGGCACCATTGATTGTGCGATGCTTGGCTATATTGTTGGCTTGGTTGTATTGGGCAGCGCAGCGCAGTGGCACTACTTAGGGTTCATCTTCTCATTTGCTGTTTTGGGTACCATGATATTGGTGCGCTTCCTACAGCATTTGAAATTCAAAAATGCCGTACTAGTACCGCTGATCGGTATCATGTATGGCAACGTTATTTCGTCTCTGACCACCTTTATTGCTTACAAATATGACCTTGTGCAGACCATGTCCGCTTGGACAATGGCGAATTTCGCGAGTGTGCTGCAGGGTAGCTATGAAATCCTATACCTTGCTGTGCCGGCTTGTATCTTGGCATACATTTTCGCAAGCCAATTTAGCGCAGCCAGTATCGGTGAAAGCTTTGCTCGTAACATTGGTCTGAACTACCAAAAAATTGTGTTTATCGGCGTTGCGCTGGTGGCGGTGTGTGCGTCATCTGTGGTGATGATCGTGGGAGTTATCCCATTCCTTGGCTTGATTGTGCCAAATATTGTTTCGCTGATGATGGGCGACAATATGAAAAAGATCCTACCTTGGACCGCTTATTGGGGCGTGATCTTAGTATTAGCGTGTGACTTGCTCGCAAGGGTGATTATTTTCCCTTATGAAATTCCGATCTCTATGGTTATCAGTATTTTTGGTGGCTTGATCTTTATTTACCTAATCCTGAGAGACAAGTCTAATGCGTGATTCTTTAAAAATGGCACTTTTGGCCGTTGTCTGTTTTGTCATGATCGGCGTGTTTATCGGACAGGGGCTTACGTGGGATAACTACGAGTTCTTCTTATCGCTGCGTGCACCTAAGATCCTGTCGATTGTATTGGCGGCGATTGCGATTTCTACGTCGTCGTTGGTGTTCCAAACCATCACCAATAACCGGATCTTGACTCCGTCGATCCTTGGTTTCGATAGCCTGTATTTGTTGGTTCAAGTCTCTCTACTGTTTGTATTTGGCGGTTTGAGCTTTTGGGTGATAGATGCAGTAGCAAACTTTGCCCTGTCAGTTGGCATCATGGTGCTGTTCTCTTTCGGACTGTTCCATTTTTACTTCAAGAGTAAACGAAATAACGTCTTCACTTTGCTGTTGATTGGTATTGTGTGTGGCAGTGTCTTTGGCAGCCTATCCAATTTCTTGGGCATGCTGATTGATCCGAATGAATTTGCGGTGCTGCAGAATGTGATGTTTGCGAGCTTCAACAATGTCAAAGGTCAACTGGTTTACTTGAGTATGATTCCACTGGGTCTGACATTACTGGCTCTTTGGGTCATGGCACCCAAACTCGATGTGTTATGGCTTGGCGTTGATAACGCAACCAGCTTGGGCGTAAACACCAAGCGTTTGACGCAATTCACGCTGGTGATCGTTTCGATCATGGTCGCTGTGTCAACCGCACTCGTTGGCCCAGTTCTGTTCTTTGGATTGATCACGGTGAGCTTGGCTCGTCAAATCTTCCAATCTTATCAACACCGTGTGCTTATCGTGGCGAGCAGTTTACTTGCGGTGGCGCTGCTGGTCTCTGGCCAATGGTTCGTGGAAAAGGTGATGAATTTTGAAACCACGGTCAGCGTTATCATCAACCTCGTCGGCGGTTTGTATTTTATGTTCTTGTTGTTACGCACCAGAATTCAATAAAGGTAGTGAGAAGTGATTAAATTAACAGGTTTAAGTAAGAAGTATGGCAAGACAACCGTTGTTGATGACGCCAGTGCACTGTTTCCGAAAGGTGAAGTAACTTCCATTATTGGTCCAAATGGTGCTGGTAAAAGTACGTTACTCTCAATGGCAAGTCGCCTTACTGACAGCGACGCGGGCGAAGTTCTGATCGGCGATAAGTTATTGGCTGAGTGGGACACAAAAGAGTTGGCGAAACACCTTGCGGTATTGAGACAGTCGAACAACATCAACATGCGCTTTACTGTGCGCGAATTGGTCTGCTTTGGCCGTTTCCCGCACTCACAAGGTCGAATGCAGGATAATGACCACAAGGTGGTTGATACGGCTTTAGAGCACTTAGGTATTACTGATATTCAGGACAAGTATCTTGATCAACTCAGTGGCGGTCAACGTCAGATGGCGTTTATCGCAATGGTTGTGGCACAAGATACCGACTATGTTTTTCTCGATGAGCCGCTGAATAACCTCGATATTAAGCACTCAGTCGAAATCATGCAGACGCTGCGCCGTTTAGCTCACGAGTTTAATAAAGCCGTTGTGATTGTGATTCATGACATCAACTTTGCATCCAGCTATTCAGACAACATTGTGGCGATGAAGCGCGGACAGGTGATCAAAGCAGGTAAAGTGGAAGAGGTTGTCGATAAAGAAGTGATGGAGTCTATCTACGAGATCCCATTTGAGATTCGTGAGTTCGATGGCGTGAAGATCTGTATGTACTACTCAGGTCGTTAATCGGTTCTTTATCAAAACTTAAAATTTACTAAAGATTAAAACACAAGAAGAGCGCCTAGTTGGCGCTCTTTTTATTGGTAGGTGTTAGTGACTCGCACTCTCACTCGCACTTATGTGAGTGAGAAAGGTTTAACCGAAGTCACCTGAGATGTAGCGTTGCGTGCGGTCATTCTTTGGTGCTTTGAAGATCTGTTCAGTTTCACCAAATTCAATCAACTCACCAAGGTACATAAAGCCTGTGTAGTCAGAGATACGCATTGCTTGTTGCATATTATGAGTCACGATAACGATGGTGTACTTTTCTCTTAGCTCGGTAATCAGCTCTTCGATAGCTGCCGTTGCGATAGGGTCAAGCGCTGAAGTCGGTTCATCCATCAGAATCACTTCTGGTTGAAGTGCGATAGTACGCGCGATACATAGACGCTGTTGTTGACCACCTGACAAGCCCATCGCGTCAGCATGTAGCTTATCCTTCACTTCTTCCCAAAGGTGCGCGCGCTTCAGTGCTTTTTCGATCTGTGTGTCGATCTCTTGCTTACTGAAGCCACCTTTTAGCTTAAGACCAAACGCCATGTTTTCGTATATAGACATTGGGAACGGCGTTGGTTTTTGGAAAACCATCCCCACCTTTGAGCGCAGTTCGTTTAGGTCAATCGAGCCAAGGATGCTCTCATCATCAAGCAGGATATCACCCTCTGCATATTGAGTGCGGTACAGGTCGTAGATGCGGTTCATCGTACGCAGCAGAGTCGATTTACCACAACCTGATGGACCAATTAGCGCTGTTACCTTGTTGTTGTAGATTGGCATCGTAATGCCCTTAAGCGCCGCAGGTAAGCTCTTGTTGTAGAAAAAGCTTAAGTCTTCAATTTGCATGCGGCACGACATTGCTTGGTCATTGGCAGCAGGGATAGACATAGGATCAACGTTTGGAGTGACAACGTTCTCGTTTACTACTGTGTTAGTCATGGCAGTCATTATGCTTTTCTCGCTTTCAATAATTTAGGCAAGCTTGTCGCTAGTACGTTTACAAATAAAATAAAGGATGTGATCAGCAGGGCACCAGCCCATGCCAGTTCTTGCCATGATGCGTAAGGGCTCATCGCAAATTGATAAATGGTTACAGGTAAGTTCGCCATTGGCGCGCCCATGTCTGTGGTCATGAAGCTGCTGTTTAGTGCTGTAAAGAGCAGTGGTGCAGTCTCACCTGAGATACGAGCAATCGAGAGCAAGATCGCGGTGATGATCCCTGGACCTGCTGCGCGGTAGCTCAGTTTGGTGATAACGCGCCATTTAGGAGCTCCAAGACCACTGCCAGCTTCTTTAAGTGTTGGTGGAACTAGGCGAAGCATCTCTTCAGTTGAGGAGATGATTACAGGCAACGCAAGGATGGCTAGCGCAATTGAGCCTGCCCACGCTGAGTATGAACCCATAGGCACCACAATCACGGCGTAGATGAACAGACCGACTAGGATTGAAGGTGCACTAACTAGCATTCCATTAAGGAAGCGCAGGGTTTCAGCGGTCTTATTCTCTTTTGGTGCTTCCGACAACCAAGTACCCGCAAGAACGCCAAGTGGTGCAGCGATAAGAATACCCATCCCCGTTAGGACAAGGCTTCCGTAGATAGCGTTCTTTAAGCCACCTTCACTGCCCGGCGCAGGAGTGAGCTCTGTGAATAAGCTCCACTTCATGCCCTTGATACCTTCACCAACCAGTGTGTAAAGGATACTAGAAAGCACGATGATACCCGTTGCAGTCGCGCCGATACAGAATGCGTAGAAGAGTGCATTCTTTATTTTTCTTAGGTTCATGATTTACCTCGGTTTACTAGGTATCGAGCTGCACCCATTACGATGAATGTGATAGCAAATAACACTAGGCCTAGTGCGATCAGCGAAGAGATGTGAACTTCATTGGTCGCTTCATTAAACTGCTGTGCAATCGTCGAAGAGATCGAGCTTGCTGGCATAAACAGTGATGTTTCGATGCGGTTTGCACCACCGATGACAAAAGCCACCGCCATCGTTTCACCAAGCGCACGCCCAAGGCCGAGAATGCCGGCACTTGCCACAGCACTTTTTACTTTAGGAAGTAGTACCTTAGTAATCACTTCAAAAGGGGTTGCACCTACGCCATACGCAGCTTCGCGTAGTACGTCTGGAATTGAACGTAAGGCATCGCGAGTTAAAGCCGTCATGATAGGTAGAATCATGAAAGAGAGAATGACACCTGCGCTCAGAAGGCCGATCCCGATAGGCGGGCCACTAAACCAAGTGCCGATAATTGGCAGCCCGGATAAGTTGGTCAGTGCCCACATTTGGAACCCTTCAGAGAACCAAGGTGCAAAGACGAACAGACCCCACATACCGTAAATGATGCTTGGAATAGCAGCAAGAAGCTCAATGGCTTTACTTACGGGCGTGCTAATCCATTTAGGAGCAAGCTCTGCTAGAAAAATAGCAGTGCCAAGTGCGACAGGAACCGCGATACAGATAGCAATAAAAGAGGTAACTAGCGTACCGTAGATAGCGGAAGCTGCACCAAAGTTACTATTGATCGGATCCCAAACATTGTTAAATACGAAGCCTGGACCAAATTCAGAAAAAGCCTTCCAACCACCATCAATTAAAGAAAGGATGATACCGGTTAGGGCAAAAAATATAAGAATAGAAGAGGTGAAGCTCAGTTTTTCAAATATTGAATCACCGTCTATTCTTTTAAAGTTCATTGTATTATTCATAAGCATGATAAATACCGCCGACTTGTTATTCCTCGCTGTAAATTAAATGCCTATAGGGGGCCTAACTACGGTCGATGAAATAATAAGTGGCGGTATGAGTTCTCAATTAAAAGTTACTATCTGTTAAATTAAATAATCTATCGATTAATTAAGAATGGCTTTGCCGTTTGTAGTGAGTTCTTCAGACCAAGTTGCATTAACCATTTGGCTAACTGCTTTTGGCATTGGAATGTAATCTAACTCTTCCGCAGCATCAGCACCGTTCTCGTAGCTCCAGTTAAAGAACTTGAGGATCTCTTTTGCTTTTTCTGAGTCTTTCTGATCTTTATGCATCAAGATGAAAGTTGCTGCAGTCATAGGCCAAGAGTCGGCACCAGGCTGGTTGTTCAGTAGCAGGTGGTAGCCAGGCGCATTAGCCCAGTCACCGTTTGCTGCTGCAGATTGGAAAGTCTCCATAGTAGGTTGCAAGAACTTACCTTCAGCGCTGTCCATCTGTGTGTGAGTTAGGTCGTTTTGCTTCGCAAACGCATATTCAACGTAGCCGATCGCACCACGAGTACGGCTTACGAAGTTTGCTACGCCAGCATTGCCGTTACCGCCAATAGTGGTTGCTCCACGTGGCCAAGTAATGTCTTTACCGACACCGACTTGGCTATTCCAATCTTCATTAACCTGCGCAAGGTATTCTGTGAAGTTGAATGTTGTGCCTGAACCATCTGAGCGGTGGACAACATAAATTGGTTGAGAAGGAATCGATAGGTCACCGTTTAGTGCGACGATTGCTTCATTGTTCCAATTTTTAATTTTGCCAAGGTAGATATCCGCTAGGATTTCACCTGTTAGTTTCATTTCACCTGCTTCGATGCCAGGAATGTTTACAACCGGTACGATTGCACCCATTACCATTGGAAATTGAATCATCTCTTCTTTGTTGAGCTCTTCAATTGTTAACGGTGCATCTGTTGCGCCGAAATCAACGGTTTTAGCTGTGATTTGACGAATGCCACCACCTGAACCAATCGCTTGGTAGTTGATTTGCACACCAGTAGCTTGCTGGTACTGCTCAGCCCACTTCGCGTAGATTGGATGAGGAAAAGTTGCACCTGCACCATTAATCGTCGTATTCGCAGAAACATGAAATGTTGCCGCAACAAGTAGAGACGACAATAGTGTAGTTTTAATCAATTTCACGGTATATCTCCAGTTAATCCATTATTCTTCAGAATAATATCGGTGTTTGAATAAGTGTGACGTTCTAGTGTTCAAGTAAAACATTGTGATTATTCAAGCTCAGTAAAATATGACTAGACTTATTAAGTTGTCGAAGGGGAGGTTATAAATCGAATATTTCACTTTTATTAAAGTCGATTTTGATTGGGTATTTATTGAAAAGGTTTATCTACAACAAAAAAATCTGATAAGAAAACTTCACAGAATATGGGTGTGTAAACGAGATTGGAGAGGAAATTGAAGAAAGAGTATGACGGTGAAATTGGGTGGTTGAGTCTTTAAGCCAGTCAAGAAAGACTCAACTGTGATGTTAGTGAGAGCAAAGTCATATTAGTGAGCTATTCATCTAGATGCATTTATCTGTCGCGATATACTGTCCCTTTTCATAATAGTTAGGTCGCCGCGCTACCACTCAATGCGGTTCCCAACAGACTTGGCAGGGACAATGGAATGCCTCTATCAAAATTTGATCAGTTTTTAGTCGACCTAAAAGGCAGTGAGCGAGTGATAGTTCAGGCTCATGACTTTCCTGATCATGATGCTATCGCTTCGGCATTTGCATTGGCTTATCTACTGAAAAAGAAGGGTTTTGCCCCTTTTCTTTCATATCA
This sequence comes from Vibrio sp. R11-SG3-ISO9, assembly GCF_059834255.1. NCBI lineage: Bacteria > Pseudomonadati > Pseudomonadota > Gammaproteobacteria > Vibrionales > Vibrionaceae > Vibrio > Vibrio sp. R11-SG3-ISO9. The sequence goes on along the minus strand of NZ_JCBDGU010000004.1, from coordinate 21,950 downwards.
GGGTTTTATCGACCGAGTATCACTCAATAATCTAATCGGTTGGCTAGACATTCCAATCGTTAAATCACACCAGTTAGACCTAAAACCGAGCGACAAAATCATTGTGGTCGATGGTTGTATTGGCGAAGCGAATGTAACTGACTTACCGGGATTAGAAGTCGCTGTGATTGACCATCATCAGGTCAAGGTACCGAGCTATGTTTGGTATGCAGATGTAAGGCCCGACTATGGTTCGACCGCGACAATCATGGTTGAGTACTTTAACTACTACAAGATACCGATTCCAAAGCGAATCGCGACGGCTCTGCTGGTGGGTCTGACGTTTGATACGGCAAGCTTTACTCGGTCGGTAAGCGAGGCGGATATTAAGGCACTGTTTCAATTGCAGCGCCTTGCTGACATGGTGACCGTTAATGGCATCTGTCGAAATCAGATCGAATATCAAGAGCTTCAATATTTTGATTCTATGTTGACCTCAATGAAACGTGACAAGAATAGTGCGTTTGCTATTTTGCCTGAAGGGTGCCCAAAGAACATGCTAGGGGTTCTTGGAGACTTTCTATTGACGGTTGATGAGATTGACATCGTGGTGTTGAGCGCGAGGTCGTATCAGAGGACGTTTGTTTCTCTGCGTTCAGAGTGTGAAGATAATGACGTCGCTGAGGTTGTGCGAGAGGCACTTAATGATCGAGGCCTTGGTTATGGTGGCGGTCATGCTCATATGGCGGGTGGTGTGATTAATCAACGATTCAAAATGGCCGATGAACTTGCCTATCTTTATGAGTTAATTCGACCTCGATTAACACTCAGTTAGTGTCATCAATACAAGATAAAAATGCCCTATATTCATAGCGAAATAGGGCATTGCTATTTTTTAAGCTATAGGTGTACTGTGCATTAGTCGTACATTAGTTTTTTGGCTTTTTCTTCATCAAACTCTTTGAGATGCTTTCTTGCAAGGTGTCTAAACGGCAGCGCCTTGACCATCTCTTCGAAAGGTTGAACCGCAAATGCCCAGAAAATAGAGCCGTCGAAGCCGAAAATGATCAAAGCACATAGTGGAATCGAGACGATCCATTGACCGGTGAAGTTAATCTTAAATACTGCCGTGGTTTGGCCTAATGCTCTCAATACGTGGCCGTGAACTGTGTTGTAGCCACGGACAAGGGGAAGAAAGATATAGAGCGGCGCAATCACCGTTAGAGCGTCATAGGTGGCGCTATCCAGATCGGGGTAGATATCACCCATGAAGAAACTTAGTGCGATAAAGAAGAACATCGACAGAATCGAGATGATCACCGCGATATCGATACTGGCATCAACATTCTTTCTTAGATCGGTCATCTGCTTTGAACCAATCGCTTGGCTGATTGTGATAGCAGATGAGTGAGCCCAAGCGGTAATAAACTGGGTGCCAGCTCGTATCCAAGGCATCACCAAGGTGATTGCTACATAGGCATTGATATTGAGTTGGGTGTAGAGAAGCTGATATATAGTTGCGCCAATCGATAGCATGGTGACATTCGCTGCAACTGGAAAAATCTCTTTGAAATGGTTGAGTACATTGCGTGAAAAGTTAGAGCCGAACGCATTGAGTGAGAGTTCGACACAGTTTTCAAAACGAATGCACAAGTAGAGATATATAGTGCGAATGATGATAGCCACCAGGCTGCCAATAGCGGCACCTTGAACACCGAGACCTTCAAAGTTAGACCAACCATGAATGAAGATGTAGCTGACCAGTGCGTTGATTGGTAACTCAATTAGATAGCCTCTAAATGGCACTTTGGTTTTGCCCAACCCGTTAAACAGCGCAATGATTACTTGGGTTACCGCAGTGAATAGAACGATGTACTTAGAAAAACTGAGGTAGACGGCAATTTCGGTGTGTAGAGATGTATCTTCCGTCAGTGAGCTTATCAACGAGTCATCAAAAAAGGTTAGAGCTAAGAAGAAGAGTAAAGCGGCGCCAAAGTTGATGAGCATACCCGCCAAAAAAGACCGAGATAATGTAGCTTGAACGCCGGAGCCTACGGCACGACTCAACACCAGTTGCGTACCGTTAGCGAGCGCCATTTGGATACCAAGAATGAATGCGATAACTGTGGTCGCAATTCCCATTGCAGCAAGAGAGACTTCACCGAGTGGCGATACCAGAAGCGTATCAATCATCAGCATGGACTGCATTAACAGGGCATTAAGAGCTAATGGCCAAGCGAGAGAAAGATTCTTTTTGACGTAAGATTGAGAAAGCACAGTGACCTCGTAAGGAGCAAACTCATGATACAAGCGGGTTATATCATGAGTGTTTCAAGCCAGATGTATAGATTGCGATTGAAGTCGCTATCGTTATGCTATCGCAACTTGCTTTAAAGGCACTTTGGATAGTTTTTGGTTGTCGTCGTTTAGTAGGCTTTGAGAGGCTATCCGTGCTCCCTCGCTATTCCCAGACATAATAGAGTCATAAATCGCTTTGTGTTCTGCTAAACAGAAGCGTCCACCTTCTGCCGAATGATCAATAAATTGTCGAAAAATCGCTGACAAAATATTGCCAAATGGAATGTAGAATTGGTTGCCTGTTGAGAGGAAGATTGTTCGATGGAACAGGTGGTCGTTAACGGTCCAACTTCCGTAATCAAAGCTCTCTGCTGCGAGCGTCATTTTTTGGAAGAGTATTGAGAGTTCCTTTCTTTGCTCTACCGATGCATTTCTTGCTGCTAGCGCACAAGCTTCCGGTTCTATTGCTTTGCGAAGGCCTAAGAATTGAGCCAGAAATGGCTTGGTGTCTTCAAGATCTTGAATCCAATCCAGGAGTTGAGGGTCCAAGAAGTGCCAGTTAGAACGAGGCATAATACGTGTGCCGACTTTGGGCTTCGACTCGATCAGACCTTTGGCTGATAATAGTTTGGTTGATTCTCTCAACGCAGTACGGCTTACACCGAAGATTTCACAGAGCTCCATTTCGCTGGGTAGTTTCTCTTCTTCTTTCAACTCTCCAGATAGGATCTTACGGGCGACTTGTCTTGCAACTTGGACATGAATGCGGCGGTTAGAATCTTCCACCAGCGTGAATACGGACATGTAAACCACCTATATTAAAGGGTCAAAGCCAGAATCAACTGGCTTTGGGTTGTCAGTGTTACGTCGTTTAGATTAGAAAAGGCCGTCAGTGTAAGATGTGATAAAGAGAGTTAGCTCAACCAAATTCACCATTTCAAAATGCTGATGACCATATTTATATCTCAACGCGAGTGTTTAGACGTACTACTGCAAATTAATGAGATGCAATAAAAGACACCTCGTTGTTTGGCCCATAAATGGAACCGACGTTGTTAGTTATATGACTTTCAATGAGACAACGGACTCGTGATCGACGCGATTTCCGATTAAGGGGACTGATAATATTGAAAATCAACACTTAATTAATAATACAATAGCATCTATTTGAATCAAGCAGTACATCGCGAAAATCTGCCATATACGGCTATAAATAGTCAGAAAGGTAAATATATGTGACATTAGTCGTACAAAATAATGCGCTAAATAGAAGTGAGAATTATTATTAAGCTATTAGTTGATAGGCAATTTTGAGCGTATTATTTGCGTAATCTAATTTACATCATTTGTTTTGTTTAAATCTGGGACGGAGCGCAGTAAGGATATTTGGTAGTTGAATATATAAGTGATATAGTAAGGATTAAATAATACATAAATAACAACAAGTGAACTTATGGTCGGAACATTCAATTCAATCTCAGGCTCCAAGCGCAGCCTGCACGTGCAAGTTGCTCGTGAAATCGCTCGCAGCATTTTATCAGGTGAGCTTGCTCAGGGCTCTATTATCCCTGGTGAGATGGCGCTTTGTGAGCAATTTGGTATTAGTCGTACTGCACTGCGTGAAGCGGTTAAACTGCTAACATCAAAAGGTCTATTAGAGTCTCGTCCAAAAGTTGGTACTCGTGTTGTTGATCGCGCTTACTGGAACTTCCTTGATCCACAATTGATTGGTTGGATGGATGGCCTAGCGGATACAGATGAGTTCTGTTTCCAGTTCTTGGGTTTACGTCGTGCAATTGAGCCTGAAGCGTGTGCACTAGCTGCGAAAAATGCATCAGCTGAACAGCGTATCGAGCTTTCAGAGACCTTCCAAGAAATGGTAGAAGTATCAGAAGCCGAAGTATTTGACCAAGAGCGTTGGACAGATGTGGACATGCGATTCCACAGCCTTATCTTTAACGCAACAGGTAACGATTTCTATCTTCCGTTCGGCAACATCTTAACAACGATGTTCGTTAACTTTATTGTTCACTCTTCGGAAGAGGGTAGCACTTGTATCAATGAACACCGCCAGATCTACGATGCGATCATGGCTGGTAACAGTGAAAAAGCACGTGCTGCTTCTGCGAACCACTTACAAGCGTCTAACCACAGATTTCCAGCAGCAAGCTAACCTGCCTTTCTGCCTGAATTAAATACAAAAAATAAAGCCAGCAAATATGCTGGCTTTTGTGTTTTTTAATCTTTGTACGGACTAAAAGCTGGGTATTGATTAAAAGCTGTAGGTAATACCAACACGGCTACGTAGTTGACGATCACGACTGTCTTGTACGTTACCGAACTCTACATACGGACGCCAGTTCCAATCAGACTCTTTGTAACCTACTTTGAGGTTGTAATCCCATTCATAGTCAGCACCGCCGCCGCCAGTCCATTCATTATTTGCAAAATCTTCCGCGTAGTTTGCTTCAAAGCCGAACTGGAACGAGTTCCAGTTGTAGTCTAAGTTACCGGTGATTTTACTACGGTTGCGGTTATCATTTGAGGAATCCGACGTGTAGTCGCGGAACTCATGACGGTAGCGTAGTTTCGCCTTTAAACCCGATTCGAACGAGTACTGCACGCGAACCTGAGGTTTATAAGTCACGCTATCAGAACCAAAAGTCACTGGCATACTTGGCTGGATCATCCATTGATCATTCAATTTGAAACGGTAACCATATTCAAACTCATTGTCTGCTGCTTCCCACTCTGAGAACGGTTTACCTTTTTGCTTCATCTCAGCGCCAAAAAAGTGGTTGTCGACTGAACCGCTCATTTTGATACGGCTTGCCCACTCTTCGGAGCCATGTTTGTACTCTTGGCGCGCGTCGAGTGATGCAGCTGAAACACTGCCAGCAAAAAGAGATGCCGTAATAGCTAAAGCAATTTTATTTTTAGAAATCATAATGTTGTTCCACTGTAATTAAAGTCATAAAGGGTGGGTGTTAATGCACCCACCAGTAGGGGATTTATAGTTTTGGGTAGAGCAGCTCGATATCACGCTGTGCCCAAACTTCCGCCAAGTTCTTCTTCACTGTGAACTCGCTAAAGTCTGTTTCGGTTGCCAGTTTGACCCACTCAGGTTTGTCCATTGCTACACCAGCTTTTAGGTAAAGTGGTGTCATGCGTTCAATGCGGCGACGTTTGTCTTTTTGGGTGTATGGCCACTCTTTATCTAGGTCGTGATAGTTAGCCATAAGCTGAATACCAGTCTCTAAAGAGCCGCCTTTCTTGTTGGTGTAGTTCCAAAGGTCGACGTCTACCTTTTCGCCGATCTGCGCCATGCCAACCAATGGATCTAAGCTGAAGTAGTGGTAGTGATAAGCTCGAGTGCGCTCAATTTCATGCGGTTGAGAGCCATCCTTTTCGAACTGAGTATCGATGCGCATTTTGCCTTTCTGAACCATCTGTTTTGCCAGTGGTTCGTTACCGATAAAGTAGGCAATACTTGCGACTTGATAGTCATACCAAGTACCGTGGTTGTTTTCAGCGTAAGCCTCACCTTTAGGGCCTCCTGACAGGTCATCGACAATCAGCCAATCTAGGTAGTCGCTGTACCATTGCTTGATCTGTTCTTTGTCTTTTTCTGTCCAAGAAGGTGATTGAGAAAGCATGGCGATTGAATCAAGCATGCGATCAGCCAAGGTACGAGTATCAATGATTCCACCACGACGTCCTTCTGCAACACCTGGAACGCCTTGGCCATAATTCACATTAGGATTCATCTTAGTCTCTTCATTGATGAACCAAGTTCTAATGTAATCAATACCTTGCTGCGCATATTTTTCGTCTTGGCTAAAGTAATAAGCGATAGCTAATGCGCGAACTGAGCGGGTGAAGTGGCCAATTCGCTTAGAATCAGTTTCGTCTGTTTTTGACGCTGGATTTGTTTTTCCATCGTGGCGAACCCAAGGCAGCCCGTCATCTTTAGATTCATCTGGCCACCAATATGGGCTAATACTCATGTAATCATTTTTGTTACCGCTCGGTGGGGTCATGCCTTTATCAGCGACACTGAATGGGCCGTCTTGCATTGCAAGCTCTGCTTCTTCGAGTAGTCGCTCATAAGTGACCTTCATTGTTGAAGGTGCTTTCTCAGATTGAAGTAGAGTTCGGTTTGCTTCTAATGTTGCTTCGTCTAAGAAGACGAAATCTGCTGCCATAACATTGGAACCAAAAGTAATAGCTCCAATACAAGCCGCAAGGTGTAGGGGACGTAGGGCTTTCATAAAATGCCTTTTATTATTGAGTTAAGATAATACAAATATGCTATCTCAATATTTTCACGTTGATCTGTGAATTGGATCTACTTGTGATGACAAAATCGACGGTAACAAACCGTTACACTCTGAAATAAATATGCTAAGAGACTGTTTTATATGGTATTGGTGTGTTTATAAGAAGTTTGGTTGGAAAATAGACATTTGAGAATTGTGCGTTCAATCATGTAATCACGAATAATTGCTTTATTTTTATTTGTAATACATTAAGATTATTACAGCTGTCACGGAGAAGCATTTGGCAACGGTATGTTGCAGTTTGATTGATTCGTTTTGGCTATCGGATCTTAGGCATTGATTGAAATGCCTTACACCGGTATTTCTATTCTTGCTCCCAACTATACTAATGACGACTTCTGTTGAACGATGTTGAGATAGAAGAAGGTGGTGGCAATACTGCCTTTGCGCCCATGTTGATACAGGCAACATGGGCGTTTTTTTTTGCCTGATTGAAAATTGTCCTCCCCTAGTTGAACTGTCCACTCCCCAAACTCAGTATTTTATAACTTGCATCTTCGGAAAAATTTAGGTTTCGATTAGATGTTTATAAGTTCATTAGTATTACTTAATTTCCATTGATGAATGGGGAGAGTCGTAAAGAAACGATTCAATTAGGCTGTTTTAGATGAGTAATCTTGCTTGATAAATGAAATCATAAATCCAACCTGGATGTATAATATCTAGGATTTATATGATTTTTTCGCGTTCATTTGTGCTTTTTATCTCCTATTTTTTGCTTTTATAGTTTTTTGCTTACTCTAACAATCGATGACTTTGAACTCGATCACTCCCCGCGTTGTTACAAGGCCAAATTTAAGATTCAAATCACGCAATTGAGTTATTGTAGTACAAATGTTGCCTTTCCATATCTATAGTCGAGACAACAAAAAAACAAATAAAAGGTCTCTACAATGGAACTCAATACACTAATAGTAGGTATCTACTTTCTATTCTTAATTGCAATAGGGTGGATGTTTAGAACGTTTACTAGTACGACAAGTGACTACTTCCGAGGAGGAGGTAGCATGCTTTGGTGGATGGTTGGTGCGACCGCCTTTATGACCCAGTTTAGTGCATGGACATTTACTGGTGCGGCTGGTAAAGCGTTTACCGATGGCTTTGCTGTTGCGATAATTTTTATCGCCAATGCATTTGGCTACTTGATGAACTACTTGTATTTTGCACCAAAATTCAGACAGTTACGTGTGGTGACGGTTATTGAAGCGATTCGTATGCGTTTTGGTAAGGTCAATGAGCAAGTATTTACTTGGTCAGGTATGCCAAACAGCGTTATCTCTGCGGGTATTTGGTTGAATGGCCTTGCAATCATTGCATCAGGCATCTTCGGTTTCGATATGACGACAACCATCATTCTGACAGGCCTAGTTGTATTGGTAATGTCAGTAACGGGTGGCTCTTGGGCTGTTATTGCATCTGACTTCATGCAGATGGTCATCATTATGGCAGTAACGGTTACCTGTGCTGTAGTTGCTATGTACCACGGTGGTGGTGTAACCAATATCGTCAACAACTTCCCAACGGACTCGTTCATTACAGGTGACAACCTTAACTACCTGAGCATCTTTAGTATTTGGGCGGTGTTCATCTTCCTAAAGCAGTTCAGTATCACCAATAACATGTTGAACTCTTACCGTTACTTAGCTGCAAAAGACTCGAACAATGCGCGTAAAGCGGCACTATTGGCTTGTGTTCTGATGACGCTTGGCCCAATCATTTGGTTCATGCCTTCTTGGTTCATTGCTGGGCAAGGTGTCGATCTCGCTTCTCAATACCCAGAAGCAGGCAGCAAAGCCGCGGATTTCGCTTACCTTTATTTTGTGCAAGAGTACATGCCGGTAGGTATGGTTGGTCTATTGATTGCAGCGATGTTTGCCGCGACGATGTCTTCTATGGACTCAGGTCTTAACCGTAACTCAGGTATTTTTGTTAAGAACTTCTACGAGCCGATTTTACGTCCTAATGCGAACGAGAAAGAACTGGTTATCGTTTCTAAGCTAACGTCTACCTTCTTTGGTATTTCCATCATCCTGGTTGCTCTGTTCATTAACTCACTCAAGGGATTGAGCTTATTTGATACCATGATGTATGTGGGTGCCTTGATTGGCTTCCCGATGACAATCCCAGCGTTCTGTGGCTTCTTCATCCGTAAGACTCCAGACTGGGCAGGTTGGGGCACGCTAGTTGTCGGTGGCTTTGTATCATACTTTGTAGGTTTCGTTATCACTGCTGAAATGATTGAAGGTTGGTTTGGTCTGAATGAGTTGACTGGTCGTGAATGGGCTGACCTGAAAGTTGCTATTGGCCTGATTGGACACATCGTATTTACTGCTGGCTTCTTCGTACTTTCAACGCTGTTTTACAAGCCACTTCCAGAACACCGTGAGAAAGACGTTGATACTTTCTTCGGCAACTTGGCAACACCACTCGTTGCAGAAAGCACAGAACAGAAGAAGTTAGATAACAAACAACGTCGCATGCTGGGTACACTTATTGCTGTCGCAGGTGTCGGTGTGATGACGATGTTCGTCTTACCAAACCCAATGTGGGGACGTCTAGTATTCGTATTGTGTGGATTGATCGTGTTCTCAGTGGGCTTACTCTTAGTTAAGGCTGTTGATGACAAAGTCGAAAGTGCTCAACAAGAAACTACGGCCTAAGACAAGCCGATAAATTCATAAAGCCGCTCCGTTGAGCGGCTTTTTTGTACTTAGAAAACGAGTTTGTTGTGGCGTAAATATCACCTATTGTGAGCGCGTAGAGGGTTTAGCAAAATTTTTACATAGTTCTGTTGATGACCCAAAATTGCGACCTACACTTGGTAAATAACTAATTGATTTATATATGGGGTTGTAATGAGTAGTAAACCGACCGTTTTAGTGATAGACGATACGCCCAGTAACTTAGATGTGCTTACCGGAATACTCAAAGACACCTACCAAGTTAAAGTCGCGATCAATGGTCATATCGGTATAAAAATCGCTAAGACTGTACCTCAGCCCGACCTGATCCTACTTGATATTATGATGCCAGATATTGATGGTTTTGAAGTGTGCCGTCAGTTGAAGTCTCAACCCAATACCGCTCATATCCCCATTATATTCGTGACCGCAAAAATAGATCCTGAAGATGAAGTTCAAGGTTTAAGTTTAGGCGCGGTGGACTATATCACTAAACCCATTACCCCCGAGATCGCTCGTCAACGAGTAAAAACACATATCTCTCTTTACAATCAGAAGCGTGCACTCCACGAGCAAGTTCAAGAGAAAACCGAGGAGATTAAACTTGGCTTGTTAGAAACGATTAAAATCCTTGGTCGTGCTGCTGAATTCAAAGACAACGAAACTGGTATGCATGTCCTTAGAATGAGTCACTATTGTTATGTTTTGGCGATAGCAGCGGGAATGCCAAAGGAAGATGCTGAAACACTGAGAGATGCAGCGCCAATGCATGATATTGGCAAGATTGGTATTCCTGATGCAATTCTACTTAAGCCAGGCAAGCTGGATGGTCAAGAGTGGGATGTGATGCGTCAGCATGTTGAGTTTGGTATCGAGATCTTAGGAAATAATAGCGACTCAAAATTAATGCAAATGGCGGTACAGGTAGCTCAGTTCCATCATGAAAAGTGGGATGGCTCAGGTTATCCGAATCAAATCAGTGGTGAAGATATTCCTTTGGTCGGCAGAATCGCCGCAGTTGCTGACGTGTTTGATGCTCTCACTGCAGATAGACCTTACAAAAAAGCATGGAGTCTCGAAGATACGCTAGCCTTGTTTGAGCGAGAAAGAGGCAAACATTTTGATCCTATGGTGGTCGATCTATTAGTCGAGAATTTGAACCAGATTTTGAGCATAAAAGAGCAGTTTAAAGATGACTGAACTGCGTTTATTGTTGGCTAAAACTTGGCAGCTATTTTCCCCTTTACGATGCTCAGTACGCTTGTTTGCTTTTATTCTTTCTATTTGTGTATCCGCACTGATTACGTCAAATAACGTAATAGCAAAAACTGTGACTGATACGGAGTTGCAATCTTGGTTGAGTCTGAAACCCACCATTACTTACGCGGTATTGGCAGGACACTATCCATATTCTTATATTGATGATAACGGCAATGTATCGGGCCTTGTGCGTGATTATGCTCGTGACCTTGAGCAGCGCTATCTTGTTGATACTCACTTTCTCGTGGTCAATTCGTACACCGAAGCCAAACAAGCAATCGAAAAGGGAGAAGCGGATGTTTTTCCGTTTCAGCAATTTGATGTGACAGATGGAGGGCGCTTTTTAGCAACTAAGCCTTATATTCCTTATCAAGTCGCAGTGATTGTGCCAACTAACGGTCAACAAGAAGAGCCAGCCGACCAAGAAGCGACCAAGAAAATAGCGATGGTCAAAGACTCTATCGATGCGAGTCTTGCTGGTGTTCAACTTAACTCGATGACACAGGTGTCGGTCGATAACGTGATTGATGGCATTCGTGCCCTTGAAGATGGTTTGATAGACGGTCTATTAGCTGAACCCGTCAGTACCATGGACTTGGCATTTAAGAGTGGTGTGTTTGATTTGGCGGTCAACTATGTATTGGACCGTTGGCGTGAAATGGAAGCGTCAATGATCCTCAAATCTGATAATCACATCCTGTTGGCACTTTTGAACGATCAAATTGAAACGATGGAGATTGAAAAGAAGAATAGTATTCTGAGTAAGTGGTTGAATGAATCGCCCTATCGAGTGGCTCTTAACGGCGTTTTTGGCTTCGGAAACCCTCCATACCTATACCCTGACAGTCCTTCAGTAGGGATGGAATATGCGATCCTTCAAAGAGCATTCAATGATATGGGGTATCAGGTGGGGGACGTTGTCACCCTGCCTCCTGCAGCCGCGAGAAATGCTATGGAGACTAACCGCTCGATGGCGTTTGTTTCAAGTAAGCAAGTCGAGGATGAATCAACGGGCTATTTGAGTGATGAGATACTGAATGTTGAGTTTGTTCCCATCTCCTTGGCGCGGCGTAACATCTCTATCCAATCTCGCACTCCTTTGTCTTTGGGGGCTCTTCTCTACGATGAAACATCACCAATAGTAAAAGCCGTTGAACAAATCGAGCAGAGTCTATCGATCGAGAAGGTGGAAGACTTCGACAGCCTAGAATCTGCTTTTTCACAGCTGAGAGCGCAGAATGTTGATTTGTTGCTGGTGGAAACGCGTGTTCTTGATTGGTTTATCGCCAATACACGTTTTATTGAGTTGGAAGAGTTAACTCTGCATCGAGACTACAGCGTCAACTATCCGATTTTTGTCGACTTTAGAGATGAAGATATCCGAGACAGCTTTAACGTTGCAATTCAGAACTTAAAGAATCGCGAAGATGGCTTATCAAAATTAGTCGATTCGCACATTCACCAAGACTTATCTAATGTGCTGAAAAAAGCCGACATCATGGCGCAGGTCTCAGCGTATTTTATTGTGAATGACCGGATTCAAGAGCTTCCAGAGCTGTTCGAGATTTTTGATGCAGATAGCGCCTTTAGTGTGATTACAGCACAAACGGAAAACAGCACTCGCCCTATTGAGGCTTGGTATTTAGGAGATGTGAACATCGGTCTATTAAAGACTCGTGATACTTCTCATCTTTCCTCTGTCACTAAGAAAACGGCTTACTGGACCAAAGGTGGGACAACCAACGCAGGGAGTATGACGTTCTATTTCGATGTTGATCGAATATTGAAAAACTATGCTTACTACCCATCTGTGGATCGTTTTGAAGGCTTTGGCACTGGAGCGACGCGCTATATTGCTGAAATCTACCAGAACAACAGCCTCACTGGAGAGATTCTCAATTTAACGGAGAATGAGCGCGACTGGATAAAAGAGAACCGTGATATCAATGTCGGTATTGACCCTGATGCGCTTCCATATGAAGCCTTGAGCGACAATCAAGAGTACATCGGAATCATCGACGATTACCTAACTATTATTCAGCAGAAAACGGGTTTGAATATTGAACATGTGAACGTCGAAACATGGGAAGAGACCCGTCGTTTGGTTGACCATCATGCCGTTGAGTTGGTGTCAGCTGCGGCTGAAAACCGTGCTTTGGGCGAAAATGTTAAACCAGCAAATAGCTTCTTTTCGAGCCGGCTAGCGATTGCGTCTAAAAGGGACGTAAACAGCTTGGTGTTGAAAGAAGCCGCTGGCTGGAAGATAGGTATTGTTAAAGGAGCCGCTAATACAGAAAGTATTGTTGAACAATATCCGCAAATCGAATGGACTTTTATTCAATCGACTCGCGAAGGCTTGAGCTTAGTCAGTGATGGCATGCTTGACGCGACCATTGACACTATCGATGTACTTAATTATCAAATCAATTCGTTTGGTTACCCAGGTATGGGCATTATTGGGCGATTAGACTTCTTTGTTTCTCCGACACTCCATGTTTTAAAGTCAGAGCCATTACTGCTTTCAATCATAAATAAAGCGATAAACAGCATTTCTGCCGAAGAGCATCAGAAGATTTCGGCAAAATGGGCGGCACCAAGACAGATCGAAACCATTGACTATGAATTGGTGTATACAATTTCGGGCTTCTCGATTCTTATCTTTGCCTTGATAGTTTTCTGGAATCGTAAACTGACTCGACAAGTGATCATCGCCAATGATGCTACTGAGGCTTACAAGCGGGCACAAGCTCAACTCTATTCGATGCTCAACACCTCTCCGATTGCCGCAGCCGTTGTCTTTGGCGATGAAGTACGTTATGCCAATGAACGGGCGAAACACTTGTTTGGTGCTGACCATGAAGACCTTTCTTTGATCGCCCCTGATGCGATTCATGAATCTTTGGAAGATAGGAAAGCGATCTATGAGGAGTTGGCTAAACATGGTCAGGTAGAGAATCGTGAATTGAAATTACGCACTTTAAGTGGCGAGCCTTTGGTCGCTCTGGTGAGCTATTACCAATTGGAACTCGATGGTGAACTCGCGGTGCTGTTTTGGGCCTTCGATATCTCCATCATGAAGCAACTCAATCAACGATTGGCTGAAGAGAAGCGCAGGGCGGATGACGCAAGCCAAGCCAAATCGGAGTTTCTCGCTAATATGAGTCATGAGATCCGTACACCGATGAACGCGATTATCGGTCTTTCACATCTAGCTCTAGGCGAAATCCAAAACCCAGTTGCTAAAAACTATATTGAGAAAGTTCATCGTTCAGGTCAGTCACTACTCGCTATTATTAACGACATTCTGGATTTTTCTAAGATAGAAGCAGGTGAGCTTGGCATTGATAGTATTCCGTTTAGTCCGATTCAGCCTTTGAATGAAGTGGCAGAGTTGATGGAATCGAAAGCGATAGAGAAGCGGCTTGTTTTGCGAACAGATTTCAATATTCCAGAGCAACTTGCGCTCGTTGGTGATCCGTTGAGGCTTTTCCAAGTTCTACTCAACTTAGTCGGTAATGCGATTAAGTTTACTGAGCAAGGGAGTGTCAGCATTCAATGTCACTTGGTAAGAGAGTCTATAGACACAGCAACGTTAGATATTTCAGTCATCGACACTGGAATCGGCATATCAAATGAGCATAAAAAATACTTGTTTGAGGCATTTAAACAAGCTGACAGCACTACGACGAGACGTTTCGGTGGTACAGGACTGGGGCTCAACATCAGTCAAAAGCTGGTGAATGCGATGGGCAGTGAAATCCATATCGAGAGTGAGTTGGGCGAAGGCAGTCGTTTCCACTTCGCACTTGAACTCTCCAAAGCATCACAATCTGAAGTGGCAAAATTTCGAACTAAAGAGGCACGCAAAACTCAAACCGTGTTCTTCGAAGGTGAACGTGTATTGCTCGCTGAAGATAACGAATTGAATCAAGATTTGGCTATGGCGTTTCTCAAAAGAATGAACTTAACGGTCGACTTAGCAGAGAACGGCCAGCAAGCGGTCGACTTTGTTGAAAACAATGACTACAAACTGATCTTAATGGATTTACAAATGCCGATCATGGACGGTTATGCCGCGACTCGACGCATTAAACAAATCAAAGGTGACATACCAATCATTGCCATGTCTGCCAACGCGTATTCTGAGGCAAAGCAGCGTGCGATAGATGCGGGTGTGGATGATTTCCTTGATAAGCCTATTGTGCTTGATAAAGCGATGGCGATGATTGCGCACTATGTTGGCTCGGGTGTTGAAAGTGATCATCATCGAGAGAGCGAGCAGCCAATCATAAGCCTTAGTTCCAAGGTTGATGTAGGGGAAGCTAGCGAAATATTGTCTCTAAAGATTCTAGACCGCACCATTCAAGGTGATGAGTTGCTAAAACAGAAGCTACTCGCCCGTTTCAACGACCAAGCTCAACCTATGCTCAATAATGTTCAAGATTATCTGGATAATGGAGAGTGGGAAGCTTTAGAACGCGAACTTCACACGCTGAAAAGCATGTGTGGTGCCATTGGAGGAAGTAAGGCTCAGAGTGCATTGGCTGATTTTGAAGGTAAAGCGCAAGATAAGGCTTTGACTGATGCCGACTTAAAGGTTGCTACGAAAAGAGTCATTGAGCTGGTGGAAGCTCTTCAACCTTTAATCACAAAGGGGTTACAAAGTAATGATAGCTTGCCTGATGAAACGCTCGATAATGAGCAAATGACGGTTTCTCAAGAGCAGATACAGAAGTTGACCGAGCTAATCTCAAATTACGACAGCGAAGCGCTCGACTTAACCAATCTATTACTGACGAGCAGCGCGGAAACTTGGTTAAAAGAAGTGCAGCAAGCCCTTGAACAGTATGATTTTGATACGGCGTTAGAGTGTATTAGTGACGCGAAATCATAACTGCTCTAGGGCTAGAATATTTTTATAGGCTGTTGGCGAAAGTCTGTTTTATCAGGTCAATCACGGTGTCGTATCGACGTGGTAGGGTACGGTTTCTCTTCTGTACTAAGTAGAGTGCCTCTTCCACTTTGACCTTGGGTGGAACTACGTGCAGTTGGTCTTTGTTTGGGAAGTTATCAACTGCACCTTCAGGCAGCACCGTAAATCCAAGTCCTTTGGAGACGGGCAGTAGAATTTGATGGAGCTGGTTAATGTATCCCGTTTTAGGAAGCTCGTTGATATTGAGCTTTTTCAGCGCGTCATCACCACATAAATCGAAATACAGAGAGAGATAATGGGTTGAGTCAGGGTGAGCGATTAGGCCCAACTCGTGGAGCTTTTCAGGAGTAATCTCGACGTTTTCCAAGCTCTTGTGAGTAATCAGACACAAGGCTTCCTTACCAATCATTTCTGTTTGATAGACTCGATCATTCGGTAGTTGAGTCACGATGCCTACATCAATTGTTCCTTGTAACACATCATTGAATATTCGTTGGTTGGGTGAAGCCTCGACGTGAATACTGAGCTTTGGATGCTCGGTTTGCAGTTCGAGAAAGTCGGGGTAAAGCTGCAGAGCAAGGGTACCAGAGCAAGACAGGTTGCATTGACCTGCAAAAGGGTTGTCAAACCGCAGAGACTCAAACAGCTCTTCTTGCTCTTTGTTTAACTTAAGCGCGTAGCGATAGATAATTCGACCTTGCTCGGTTAGCTCGAAGGTTTTGTTTTCGCGTGAGAGCAGGGAGCAGTTGCAGGCTTGCTCTAGTTTCTTGATGTGCTGGCTGACTCCCGGTTGAGTCATATAGAGTTTTTCTGCCGTTTGAGTGAAGTGACCCACTTCCACAAGTGTTTTAAAAGTATTAAGCCAAAGCGGATTAATCATTACGCGCCCTATATAACAAATCATTATCACAATCTCTAATTAGCATAACCCATAGTAGTCAGAATGGATAAAGATATCGTTATAAATCTCAGCGATTAAAGGGTTGCAAGTTTGTTGTCTATTTGTTGTAGTTGCCACCTAGTGCATAAAAGGTGGCAAAATGAACAGGAACGTTTGGATACTCTCTCTCTGTCAGGCTCTATTGATGACAGGAAACATTCTTCTTATCTCGGTGATTGGTTTGATCGGTAAACAGATCGCGCCGAGCCAAAGTATGATTACTTTGCCTGTTGCACTTCAGTTTCTTGGTTTAATGGCGGCGACCATTCCTGCGTCTCTCATCTCTGGAAAGCTTGGCCGTAAGCGTGGCTTTAGTATCGGTAATATCGTGGGCATATCAGGGGCGAGCTTAGCGACGTTCGCGCTCTCAACCCATAACTTTTACCTGTTCTGCTTTGCGACCTTTTTACTCGGCATAGGTATTGGCTTTGGTACTTTGTATCGATTTGCCGCGATTGAAGTGTGTAGCGAAGATGCGCGTCATCGTGCGATATCCATTTCAATGGCAGGTGGGGTTCTGGCAGCCGTATTAGGGCCAAACTTGGCGGTAATGTCTCAGCAGTGGTCACAAGATGGTCTTTATATCGGCGCTTTCGCATCTCTAATTGGGCTAAATGTGTTGGCACTGCTTATTCTCCAGACTGTTCAATTCCCTAAGTTCAACCTAACAACCCAACAAGTTAAGCCAGACCCTGTGCGTACCATGATCAAAGCGCCTAATTTCGTCGGTGCGGTGTTTGCCGCTATGGTCGCCTATGCCGTGATGAACATTCTAATGACCGCCACCCCGCTTGCGATGATAGGATGTGGTTTTGATTTTACCAAAGCAGCTGGCGTGATTGAGTGGCACGTATTAGGTATGTTCGTCCCTGCATTCTTCACGGGTGGACTCATCGAGAAATTTGGCGCAAAACGTATGATTCTAGCTGGAGCCGTCTTGTTCTTGTTGTGTATCGCTATCAATATTCACGGTGAGTCAATTTGGCACTTCAGATCGGCGCTTGTGTTACTGGGGGTAGGTTGGAACTTTATGTTCATTGCGGCCACAGGGTTATTTAGTCAATCTTACCAAGCGAAAAACAAGTCTAAGGCGCAGGCCCTGAATGAGTTTGTGGTATTTAGCTGCGTTAGTGTCACTGCTCTTCTCTCTGGGTGGCTTGAATCTACGGTTGGTTGGCAAATGCTTAACATCTACGTATTACCGTTTGTTCTTTTGGTGATCATGGTGTTTGCGTTTAGTGCTAAGAAAGCGAGCCGCCCTTCATTGACTTAGTAATTCAATCAACATCTGCGTCTATAACCCCACTTTAATTGAAGTGCTCGCCCTGTTTAGGTGAGCACTTTTTTTGAATGTTGTATTGTTAAATATTTGATAAATAATTAAAAAGTTCAAACTTTCTCCATCTTTTATTGGGATTGTGGATTGTAATCCCATAATCGACAGATTTTATGCATAGCTTTATTCGATATTTACTTTTTTTTCATGAATCATATGTATAATTGCGCCGCTTTTATTCTAGGAGGCGTAATGAAAGTAGTAGAACGTCCAAAGTTAACGTTGTCTTTGTTGTTGCCAAAATATTGGTGTGTCTGGTTTGGTTTTGGCTTTTTAGCTTTATTAGTGAATCTTCTACCTTATCGAGTATTGGTTTTTATTGGAGAGGGCGTTGGTCAGCTTGCAAAGTTGATTATTAGTAAACGTGCGAAGGTGGCTCGACGTAACTTTGAGTTAGCATTTCCTGAGTTATCCGAGCAAGAAGTTGAGAAGTTAGTTCGCCGAAATTTTGATTACGCGGGAATGGCTCTGATTGAAACAGGTATGGCTTGGTTCTGGCCAGATTGGCGAGTTAAGCGCCATATGCGTGTTGTGGGTAAAGATCTTATTCTTGAGCAAGAAAAGAATGGACGAGGCGTGCTGGTGGCATGCGGCCATTTTCTAAACTTAGAAATGACAGCAAGAATTTTTAGTCTATTTGCACCGGGTTACGGTGTGTATCGACCACATAGTAACGCTGCCTACGAGTTTATTCAGCATCATGGTAGAACGCGTAAAGGACATAAAATGATTGATCGCTCTGATCTAAAAGGCATGCTCAAGGTACTTAAATCTGGCAATCGTCTATGGTATCTACCTGACCATGATTACGGAGCAAATGCTTCTGTATTCGTACCATTCTTTGGTGTCGATAAAGCTTCAACGACAGCGGGTACAGGCTTCCTAATTGATGCAACCAAGTGTGCAGTGATGTCAGGAGTCAGTGTCAGAAAAGGTGGTGTCTATGAGCTGCAGATCAGCGAGGACTTTAGTGATAAGTTCCCACGTAAGCAGCCAGAAGTCGCAGCGCAAGTCATGAATCAAGAAATTGAACGCTTAATCTTGAAAGACATCAGTGCTTGGATGTGGTTACACAGAAGGTACAAAACCTTGCCTGAAGATCATCTCGGCCCTTGTCGCTATGCATAACCTACTTGTACAAAAGATTACATAACAGAATTCTGTTCATAATTTCCATTAAGCCTTGGGTGTCAATCCGAGGCTTTGTTGTATTTGTGACCTGTTACGATAAGAAACGAACAAAGTACCGTCATTTGCGCAAAATGTGAGGTTCATATTTTGTCATAATTTCAATAATTGTATATATTCGCCTGCTAAAACTATAAATACCAATAAGCAACGAATAATGACTGCCAGCCTATCTTCTCAACGACGTGAAACTCTTTTAAACGATACCGATCAACTCGTGTCGACCACTGACCTAAAAGGCGTGATTACTTACAGTAATGAGGCGTTTTGTCGCATTGCAGAATATGAACAAGATGAACTATTGGGTCAGAACCACAATATTGTTCGTCATGATGAAATGCCTAAAGCTGCCTTTGCCGATATGTGGGTTAACCTCAAGCAGGGTAAGGCTTGGCGTGGCATTGTTAAGAACAGAACCAAGTCTGGTGGCTATTACTGGGTGGATGCCTATGTAACGCCAATTTACGACAATGGTGCAATCAGTGGCTACCAGTCGGTTCGTGTGAAGCCTAAAGCTCAATGGGTACAAATAGCAGATAAAGCGTATCAAGGTTTGTTGAAGGCAGAGAAAAATGGTCGCCAATGGTCGTTACAGATCAGTGATAGTGTTCGCTATGCGATTCTTCTCGGTTCGCTTTCAGCGCCGGTTCTGTCGAACATGATGGATCTAGGTCAGGCAGCGCAATGGCTATGTAGCTTACTGCCTGTTTCTGCACTGGCACTGCTATTTAGACAGGAACTTATCGATACACCGCGCGAGCTTAAAAAGCTTCAATCTAAGTTTGATAGTGTTAGTCGCCTAGTGTACTCGGGCAATAGTCAATTCTCGGTTGCAGACTTTCACCTTAAGTTGGCTTCGGCTCGTATTCGTACTGTATTAGGTCGAATGACAGATTCTGCGAAGCCAATTCAAGACTTGGCTGATAACTTAAGCGCGACTTCTTACCAAGTAACGGAAGCGCTTGATCAACAAACCAAAGACATCCTTGAAGTGCGTGAAGCGACGGCTGAAGTAGAAGTAACGGCGAATGAAGTCTCATCGACAACTCAAGAAGCGCACCAGATCGTTGATATCACCTTCAAGACATGTGCGAGTGCAAAAGAGAGTATCGACCAAACGCACAGTAATCTTGATAGTTTGAATGTACAGGCTGAAAAGGCGACTCAAACAACGTATCAGTTGAGCGATCAAGCTCAGAGCGTCAGCAAAATGATGGAAGAAATCGGTGGCATCGCAGAACAGACTAACTTGCTGGCTCTGAACGCTGCAATTGAAGCGGCACGTGCAGGCGAGCAAGGCCGTGGTTTTGCTGTTGTAGCAGATGAAGTTCGTGCACTGTCAGGGCGCACTTCAAAAGCAACGGTACAGATCAAAGAGAGTATTGAAACCATGCTGCACACTATTGAAGGATGGCAGCGTGATATCTTGGATAACCAAGCTCAGACAGCAAAGTGTGGTGAATCTGCACAGGTAAGTTCAGAGCGCTTATCTGAGGTTGAGTCGCTAATGGGGCAAATGAATCAATTGATGCAGTCTGTTGAGAGCGCAGCTAACCAACAACGTCAGCTTACTAGCGATGTGAACCTGCATATTCAGTCAATCGCTTCTACGGCGGAACAAAACCAAGCGGCGACACATTCAGTTAAAGAGAACTCAAACGATCTTAAGAATCAAGTCGGGGAGTTCCATCTACTTGCGCAGCGTTTTGAAGAGAAGTAACGCTAGCAATTGATACTTGTAGAACATGAAGCCCCGCACTCGCGGGGCTTTTCTTTTTTAGTTTCTTTGCTCTTGCCTAGCCATTGAGGCTCTTGTAAAGATACTTTTCACACGTGACGTCACTGATGCGTTTGAGTGCGTGGGAGATCAGTGCAACCACGATTAAGCCAAACAGCAACCGGCCCCAGAAAATAGTGATGAAATCCGCGCCAATTAACATAATAAGAATCGTGTCTTCGATCATACTGTGGACCAGATTCAACAGCATGATTGCCGTAAAGATATCTCGTGCGGGGATATGTCCTTTATTTGCTTCATTGATCAATAAGCCTCCACCAAAAGATATTCCTAGAGTCATGCCGACGATAGTCATATTGGTCGCTTCAGGACTTATACCCAACACTCGCAGAACGGGACGCAGTGCAATGGCGATTAGCTTTTCGATACCTAACATCTTTAGCACTTTAAGTGTAAACAACAGCACAGCGATGATGATGAAAATCATAAACAGGCTTTCGACTTGGCTCCAAGCCCACTCAAGATAAGTCTGCTCGCTGTTTAAGTCTGGGGCCCATATTACTTGTGCCGTTTGTTCTAGTAGACCACCCCATGTATAAATTTGGTGAAGTATCCAAGCAAACAATAAGCCGCCACCGAGCCTTAGTACCATAGTCGCAAAGACACTCACACCCGCTCGTTTAGCGACGGCGGCTTCAATCGGCAGTGAGTGTGCAATCAACATTAATGAACCTAATACCGATACTTGTGCGACACTGAGTTCAGCATTGGTGTTCATGAAGACCAATAAGCCTGCATAAATGTTCGTTAGAAGGGTTGTAGCCCATACCAACCCCATCTCGCTAGGTAAACCGACAAAGCTCATTAAGGGGCTTAGCCATTCGCTCAGTAGCGTGATGCCGCCCATCTCTTCAACGATTTTGATGATAATGATGATTGGGATCATCAACTTGTATAGTGTCCAAGTTACATCAAATATTTCGCGCCAAAGCTCGGAGAAGAAATTTTGGAACTTTCTCATTGTTTCATCCTTTTCATTACAACTGATAGGATGAATGGTAAGATATTCATAAGAAATATGATTAACCAGTTTAGAGTTGAATTGAGCTAATTATTTTTTATTTATCGATAAGTGATAAATTTATTTCGCAAATTCTGGGTGTGGAGAAATATATGGAAATAGATCGAATTGATAGAAGTATCTTGAGCCTTTTGCAAAAGAACAATCGAATTGCCAATATCGATCTGGCCGAAGCC
>NZ_JCBDGU010000003.1:0-38243 GCF_059834255.1 Vibrio sp. R11-SG3-ISO9 | reverse complement strand
ATCCGAACTGTGTTTAACTTTGCTGTTATGTGGAAAGTTTGAGGGAAATTAATTTCTTTTCCACATTATAAAATTTGAGAACAAGGTCAAACATTGTGCTTTAATTCTATGAAACAGCTTACCGTCATTTTGCCGCTAACCTTGGTGTATCGAGCTTAGCGACTGATATTCATGGTGAATACACTAAGCGTCTCTTGGAAGGCCTTTCTCTACAATTCGAATGAGTCGTTTTTTCTTGCTCTCAATCTTATTCACAGACTCTTGAGGGGAGATTGTTGAAAGGGTAGTTTGTACTGCATTAGGCAATTGTTGATTCTGCTTTTCTAACGCCCATTGGATATGTTCGTCGAGCATCTCATCATTACCTAAATGAGATTCTAAAATATCAATGATGCGTTGTTGGAAGGGCGCATTACCCATCGCAACGAATAAATTACGTAGCCATTGCGTATGTCCAATGCGTCGAATTGCAGAACCTTCCATCTTTTTCAGAAAGGTCGCCTCATCCCAGCTTGCCAGTGTTACTAGATCGATATCTTGGAATGCTTCACGGCGATGAAAGTCGCTTTGCCTACTAACATCTGCATGTCGATTCCAAGGGCAAACCAGTTGGCAGTCATCACAACCATAGATTCGGTTACCAATCGCTTCACGAAACTCGAGTGGAATAACGCCATCGAATTCGATAGTTAGGTAAGAGATGCAGCGACGAGCATCCACAATACCTTCTTCCACGATGGCACCAGTAGGGCAAGAAGTCATACAAGCAGTGCATTTGCCACACTCTTCTGTATTCGGTTCATCCACAGGTAGTGGAATATTGACTAGCAACTCGCCCAAGAAAAACCATGAGCCTGCTTCCTTATCGAGAATGAGCGAGTGTTTACCCGTCCAACCTAGACCAGCCTTTTGAGCTAAAGGTCGTTCTAAAATAGGTGCAGAATCGACGAATGGACGATAGTCCAAACCTTCAATCTCTTTTTCGATTCTCTGACCGAGCTTCTTTAACTGATTACGAAACAGTTTGTGGTAGTCACGGCCCAGAGCGTAACGACTGATATAGCCTTGGGTATTGTCTGCAAGGTTGGTCGCGAATTGAGCTTCAGGTGGTAGATAGTTCATGCGAGCGCTGATCACTCGTACTGTACCCGGGTGCAATTCATCAGGCCTTGCGCGCATCATGCCATGGCGTGCCATCCAATCCATATCACCGTGGTAACCAGCATCTAGCCAAGCTTGTAAAGCTGCTTCATGGTCACTTAAGTCGACATCACAAATGCCTACTTTTTGGAAGCCGAGCTCTTGTCCCCAAGTTTTAATTTGTTCAGCAAGGTGGTCTAGGTTCATAGCTTGGTCGCAACTTTATTCATAGCCTGGTAATCAGTGTATATCGTGGCATGAGCGAAAATGGGGGCGGATCTTAACGGATCTTAGTAGTGTTGACCAGAACAGAGGCAAATTCATCGCTATTTTTCATATTACTTACACTTGAATGCTTGTCTCTCAAAACCTTCACGGTTTACTATTCTTGTTCTTTTGATTTTTATATAGTCAACGATCGATTTTTAGAGAACGTATTCATGAGCACAAAACAATTTACTTTGAAAGATGAGCAAGCAACGATTCAACTGGGGACGGAGCTTTCAAATCTATGCTCACAGCAAACCACTATCTATTTGCATGGCGATCTTGGCGCAGGTAAAACGACATTTAGTCGTGGCTTTGTAAAAGCGCTTGGTCATCAAGGAAATGTAAAAAGCCCAACGTATACTCTGGTTGAACCATATCAATTGGCAGATTGGCAGGTATATCATTTCGATCTATACCGTCTTGCCGATCCTGAAGAGCTAGAGTTCATGGGGATTCGTGACTACTTTACTCCTGACGCTATCTGCCTCGTTGAGTGGCCAGAAAAGGGTGAAGGTCTATTGCCAGAAGCTGATCTTGATATCGATATCCGTTACCAAGATGATCACAGGGTCGTCTCTTTAACCGCTAACAGTGAATATGGACAACGCTTACTTAGTCAGTTGGAGTTATGTTGATTTCTAAACGCCTTCTTTCCACAGTGGCCATGATGGCCGCTGCTTTCTCATTGCTGTTTTCTTCCCTTGCTGCTGCCAACTCTTTAAAAGGGTTACGTGTGTGGCCTTCCCCTGAAGAAACCCGAGTTGTTATTGATCTAAAGTCCGAAGCGGATTTTAGTTATTTTACTTTGACCAGCCCCAACCGTTTGGTGGTTGATCTTAAACGTACCAATCTCGCGACCAAATTGCCGGTCACCGTTACAGATAGTCCGGTATTAAAGAAGATCCGTAAAAGCTCTCCTCCAGAGAAAACAACCTACCGTTTAGTGTTTGAGCTGAAGAAATCTACAAAAGCTGAAATCTTCAAATTGAGCCCGACGCCGGGTGGGCAATATGGTCACCGTTTGGTGATCGATCTTCCACATGGTGAAACGAAAAAATCATCATCTAGCTCAAGCTCTTCGAGCAGTTCAACGGTGAGTAAGAGCATTGATCAAGTTCAGCGCAATAAAGACATTTTGATCGTGATTGATCCTGGACACGGTGGTGAAGACCCGGGTTCTATCGGACCGTCTGGTAAGTATGAAAAGAACACGGTTTTAAGTATTTCGCGCAAAGTAGCAGCCAAGCTAGATGCGGTACCGGGCGTTAAAACTCGGATGACACGAAATGGCGATTACTTCGTTAATTTGAATCGCCGAGTGGCTATTGCTCGTGAAAACGAAGCGCACCTGTTGATCTCTATTCACGCGGATGCCTTTACCACACCTCAGCCTCGTGGTGGCTCGGTGTTTGTATTGAACACGCGTCGCGCCAATACCGAGATTTCTCGTTGGATTGAGAATACTGAGAGGCAGTCGGAGTTGTTGGGCGGAGGCGGTAATGTCTTTACTAGCAATATTGACGATAAGAACGTTAACCAAACCTTACTCGACCTACAGTTTAGCCATTCTCAAAAAGAGGGCTACAAACTGGCGACAGAGATCCTGTCAGAGATGGGTAAAGTGGCTAAGCTGCATAACCGTAAGCCAATCAACACCAGTCTAGCGGTATTACGTTCACCACAAATTCCTTCGGTGTTGGTTGAGACTGGCTTTATCTCTAACCCGACGGAAGAGAAACTTCTGTTCCAGCGCTCGCACCAAGATAAATTGGCTACGGCGATTACGACCGCAGTGGTGAAGTACCTAAAAGCGAACCCGCCAGAGGGAATGGTATTATCTAACACAGTAAGACCTAAACCCGCTCCAGTCGCCTCTACCATTACTCATAAAGTTTCTCGTGGTGAATCGCTGTCAGTGATTGCGAAGAAGTACGGTACAACTACGAAAAACTTGATGACGATGAATAACCTGAAATCGACAGGTTTGGTTATTGGTCAGAAGTTAAAAGTACCTGGCGCGGCACAAAGCGTCGGCAACGATGTTGAAAGACGGACTATTACTCACGTGGTCAAGCGTGGTGAGTTCTTAGGTAGCATTGCCAACAAGTACGGCGTGAGTGTTTCTGCGATTAAGCGTGAGAATAACCTGCGCTCAGATATCGTGAAAGTAGGCCAGAAGCTTAAGATCACTATCAGTATTAAGGCGCTTCCTCTACGTAAGCACACAGTCGTGCGTGGAGACTACCTTGGTAAGATCGCCTCTAAATATGGGGTGACAGTAGACAGCATTCGTAAGGCAAACAAACTGCGTTCTGACGGCTTAGCCGTTGGGCAAGTATTAGTGATTCCTCACAAATAGTGAGTAGAGAGCCAGAGCGAGTAGAGAACCATTATGACGATTAAGATATTACCAGCGCGTCTTGCTAACCAAATTGCAGCCGGAGAAGTGGTCGAAAGGCCAGCTTCGGTTGTTAAAGAGTTGGTGGAGAATAGCTTGGACTCTGGTGCAACCCGAATCGACATTGATATCGAGAAGGGCGGCGCTAAGCTGATTCGCGTTCGTGATAATGGTAAAGGCATCGTCAAAGATGAGTTAGGGCTGGCGCTAAGCCGGCATGCGACATCAAAGATTCACACCTTAGATGACCTTGAAGCGATCGTGAGCCTTGGCTTTCGTGGTGAAGCGCTGGCAAGTATTAGCTCGGTAGCGCGTTTAACCATGACTTCACGACCTGCGACGCAAGACCAAGCGTGGGCTGCGTATAGTGAAGGGCGTGACATGGCGGTAAAATTACAGCCAGCGGCACACCCAATCGGCACCTCCGTCGAAGTCTTGGACCTATTCTTCAATACGCCGGCAAGACGTAAGTTTCTGCGTACTGAAAAAACCGAATTTACTCATATTGATGAGCTGCTAAAGCGTATTGCCTTGAGTCGTTTCGATGTGACGATTAACTTGCGTCACAACGGTAAGATGGTGCGCCAGTACCGTGCAGCGAAAACGGAGATTCAAGCTGAAAAACGTATTGCGGCTGTATGTGGCAATGCGTTTGTGCGCCATATGCTCAAGATTGAGTTGGAACATCAAGGTCTCAGGCTGCATGGTTGGATCACAACCCCTGAAGGGGCAAGACAGCAGAGCGATCTGCAATACTGCTATGTGAATGGTCGTATGATGCGCGACAAGCTGATCAATCACGCGATTCGTCAAAGCTATGAGACCAGTCTTCGTCCCGATCAATTTGCAACCTACGTGCTGTTTATAGAACTCGACCCGCATCAGGTGGATGTGAATGTGCACCCGGCTAAACATGAGGTGCGTTTTCATCAAGCACGTTTGGTGCATGATTTTATCTATCAAGCACTGAGTGATGGGTTGGCTCAAACGAAGCACATCGATGCCGCGCCTGTGAACCAATCCGCTTTCCATCAAACTTCGCTGCAAGAGCAGGATGTTGTGACGGAAGAGCCGCAGGGAATAGATACGTTTGTCTCTTCTCAGCCAGCTACAACATCAAGTGGTCAAACACAGGCGGTTGAAAGAGCACGACAGGCGATTGAACAGACGCCAGCTTATCCAAGAAAGGCGGAGTCAGAGCAGGCTCAAGAGTCGATTCAAGATCGCGCGTCGAACTATTCTCGAGGCCAAGAGAAAAGTCAGCAAGGTAGTGCTAGGCAGAGCTTCACGGGCTCACCTCGCCAAGAGTGGACCGAATCTCGCCCGGCGCCAAAGCCAAACAAACCATCCAATCAATATCATGCTGAGCCTGCACCGTCTAAGCGAGAAGTGAAAGCGTATAAAGAGCTGATGCAAACGCCAGAGTTTGATTCGGCGAAAGTGAAAGTAGCACCAAGCGAAAAGACACAACAATCAGAACCGACAACGCCTACGACTTCGTTACCAAGTGAGCGTCCAATCATCGCTGAATTGGGCAAAGCCATTACCGTGGTGAACCAACAGTATCTGACGATGGGCAGTAAGAATGGTTGCCTGTTGCTCTCGCTAGCCAAAGCTGAATTCCTGCGTGTGATTGGTCAGCTCAATACACAACAAGGGGCTTTAAAAAGCCAACCGCTATTGGTCCCGTTGTCGATGAAAGTGGGCGCTGAAATGGTTGAGGCTATGAAGTCACTGACACCAGAGCTTGCCCTGCTAGGGATTGAGTTGAAGGCTCGTAACAGTGAGGCGATCATGGTGATGGGTGTGCCATCTCCGCTCAGACAGCAAAACTTACAAACTTTAATCCCAGATCTGTTATCGTACGCGGCTTCGCTCAATATCCAGACTGGCAACGGCCAAGCCAATCAAGATTTGTTGGCTCAACTGGTCAATTGGATTGGGATTCAAACCGCTCAAGTAAAAAGCGACTACACTTTATCTGAGGCGGTGCAATTAGTTGGGGAACTTGAGCAGCTCTGGCATGGTCTACTTCCATTAGATGACCCTGAGTTTGTTAACCCCGTTGATTTTTCAGCGACAATAGCGGCATTTTCCGCTTAATCTAATTATCACTTACGTTGGTTAGAATACTGATTATTCACGGTATTCGAGATTCACAGCTTAAGTTATTTAACGGTTCAACTTATCGCGAGACACAGCCTTTGGCTTTGACAGAGCGTGAACAGAGAAGCAAATACAGAACATCATGACTCAAAAATTACCTTTAGCACTGTTTTTAATGGGCCCAACCGCATCAGGTAAAACAGATCTAGCCATTCGTTTACGTCAGAAATTCCCGGTGGAAATCATCAGCGTGGATTCGGCGTTGATCTACAAAGATATGGATATTGGTACTGCGAAACCAGACGCAGAAGAGTTAGCCCTTGCTCCTCACCGCTTGATCGATATTTTGGATCCAAGTGAATCTTACTCTGCGGCAGATTTTCGTCGTGACGCGCTTAAAGAGATGAACGACATTGTTGCGGCTGGAAAAATACCATTATTGGTTGGTGGTACTATGCTTTACTACAAGGCATTGCTAGAAGGTCTATCCCCTTTACCGGCGGCAGACCAAGAGATTCGCAAACAAATCGAAGCAGAGGCAAACGAGCAGGGATGGCAAGTGCTGCACGATCAATTAAGAGAGATTGATCCAGTATCTGCGGAAAGAATTCACCCAAATGATCCACAAAGACTGTCAAGAGCATTGGAAGTTTTTCGAATTTCGGGTAAAACATTAACAGAGCTAACTCAAACGAAGGGCGATAGCCTGCCATTTCGTGTGAAGCAATTTGCTATAGCTCCCAAGGAAAGGGCTGAACTGCATCGTCGTATCGAGCTGCGTTACGAGAAAATGATAGAGGCAGGTTTTGAAGATGAAATGAAGGCGTTGTACGCCCGAGACGATCTTCACCCTGATCTACCATCGATTCGTTGCGTAGGTTATCGTCAGATGTGGGACTATTTAGATGGGAATTGTGACCTTGACGAAGCGGTATTCCGTGGAGTCTGTGCAACCCGTCAATTGGCCAAGCGCCAAATCACCTGGTTACGCAGTTGGGATGATTTGACTTGGTTAGATAGCGAAAACATTGAACAAGCGCTAGAAACTCTTTCAGATGCAATAGCATCTGACTAGCATAGCTGTGTATAATGTGATCGCTTTTGCGTGAATATACTCTGGAAAGGATCCGTTATTGAGGCTTTTTAAACTTACAGCCTTTCAATAACAACGGAGTTTTTTTATTCGTTTAGCTCAGATGCAAAGGCCGCACCTTTTTGTGCACCACTAGCTAAATAATTACAACAAAATACAAAATAAGGAAAATAAAATGGCTAAGGGGCAATCGCTGCAAGACCCATTTCTAAATGCACTACGTCGTGAGCGCATTCCAGTGTCTATCTACCTTGTAAACGGCATTAAGCTGCAAGGTCAGATCGAATCTTTTGATCAGTTTGTGATCTTACTGAAGAACACAGTAAACCAAATGGTTTACAAGCATGCTATCTCTACAGTGGTTCCTGCTCGTGCAGTTAGCCACCACAGCGGTGAGCGTGCACCAGCTGATCGTTCAGAGAAATCTGAAGATTAATAGTTCAATCAATACAGCTAAAGCTGTAATAAGGAGTTGGTTGCTTGTTTGACCGTTATGAATCCGGTGAGCGAGCCGTACTTGTTCATATCAACTTCACGCAAGAGGGTGAATGGGAAGACTTAAGCGAATGTGAAATGCTGGTCTCCTCTGCGGGGGTAGAAACACTACAAGTTATTACTGGTAGTCGTCAGTCCCCGCACCCTAAATACTACGTCGGAGAGGGTAAAGCCCAAGAAATCGCTCAAGCCGTTCAGCTAACTGGGGCTGAAATTGTGATTTTTAATCACGCCCTCTCTCCTGCCCAAGAGCGTAACCTAGAGCACTTGTGTAAGTGTCGTGTGATTGACCGCACCGGTCTTATCTTAGATATCTTTGCACAGCGTGCGCGAACTCATGAAGGTAAGCTACAAGTTGAGCTTGCTCAGCTTCGTCATATCTCTACTCGACTGATTCGCGGTTGGACTCACCTTGAGAGACAAAAAGGTGGTATCGGTCTTCGTGGTCCAGGTGAAACTCAACTAGAAACAGATCGACGTCTGTTGCGTGACCGTATAAAAGCGATATTGCGTCGTTTAGCTAAGGTAGCTAAGCAGCGTGAACAGGGCCGCCGTGCTCGTAATCGAGCTGAAATCCCAACCATTTCTCTTGTTGGTTATACCAACGCAGGGAAATCAACACTGTTTAACCAGATCACCCGTGCTGGTGTTTACGCGGCAGACCAACTGTTTGCAACGCTAGACCCAACACTACGCAAAATCGATCTGACTGATGTAGGTCCGGCAATCCTTGCAGATACTGTAGGATTTATTCGTCACCTACCGCACGATTTAGTCGCGGCATTTAAAGCAACGTTACAAGAGACGCAGGAAGCTGACATTTTGTTACATGTTGTTGATGCCAGTGATGACCGCTTTCGTGAGAATATTCGGGCAGTTCATGATGTATTAGAAGAAATCGATGCTCATGAGGTGCCAACCCTTGTAGTCATGAACAAGATTGACTGCATGGAAGACCAAAAACCTCGCATTGAACGAGACGAAGAGGGCGCACCACGCGCTGTTTGGGTCTCGGCAATGGAAGGGGAAGGCATTGAATTACTGTTTGAGGCGCTGACAGAACGTCTAGCAAGCCAAATGGTTCAATATCGACTGTGCATTCCACCTCAACATCAGGGTCGTATTCGTAGTCTGTTTTTTCAGTTGAAATCTATTCAACAAGAAGAATATGATGAAAATGGTAACCTGTTGATAGATATCCGAATGCAACAAGTGGATTGGTCTAAACTAGAAAAAAGAGAAGGGGCACTCTTAGGTGACTTTATCGTTACCACAGAGACTGCTACAGTATAACGTCATATCAAATGATGGAGCTTTCTAATGGCGTGGAATGAGCCTGGAAATAACAACGGCGATAACGGCCGCGATAATGACCCTTGGGGTAATAAGAATAATCGCGGTGGCCGAGATCAAGGACCGCCAGACTTAGACGAAGTGTTTAACAAACTGAGTCAAAAGTTGGGTGGCAAGTTTGGTAAAAAAGGTGGCAACGGTTCATCTGTTGGTGGCGGTGGTGCGATTGGCTTTGGTGTCATCGCAGTTATTGCTATCGCTATCTGGTTCTTTGCGGGTTTCTACACCGTAGGTGAAGCAGAGAGAGCTGTGGTACTTCGACTGGGTCAGTTCGACCGTATTGAAGAGCCGGGCCTAAACTGGCACCCACGTTTCATCGACCAAATCAGCGATGAACAGCTGGTTAACGTTCAAGCGATCCGTTCACTGCGTGCCTCTGGCACCATGCTGACTAAAGACGAGAACGTAGTAACGGTTGAAATGGGTGTTCAATACCGTGTTTCAGACCCATACAAGTACTTGTATCGTGTTACGAATGCTGATGACAGCTTACGCCAAGCAACAGATTCTGCGCTTCGTGCAGTAATTGGTGACTCGCTAATGGATAGTATCCTAACCAGCGGTCGTCAACAGATTCGTCAAAGCACTCAAGAAACATTGAACCGCATTATCGACAGCTACGACATGGGTATCCTAATCGTAGACGTGAACTTCCAGTCGGCTCGTCCACCTGAGCAAGTTAAAGATGCATTTGATGATGCAATCGCGGCTCGTGAGGATGAAGAGCGTTTCGAGCGTGAAGCAGAAGCTTACCGAAATGACATTCTTCCTAAAGCAACAGGTCGTGCAGAGCGTTTGAAGAAAGAAGCTGTGGGTTACTCAGAGCGCACTATCAATGGTGCACTTGGTCAAGTAGCTCAATTTGAAAAGCTACTTCCTGAATACCAAGCAGCTCCAGAAGTAACACGTAACCGTCTGTACCTAGATACAATGGAAAAAGTGTACTCAAGCACATCTAAAGTGCTGATTGACTCTGAATCGAGCGGTAATCTACTTTACCTACCGATTGATAAGTTAGGCGCTCAAGGTGGTTCTAAGTCGGGCACTCGCTCTACTAAAGCACCATCAACTTACGATCAGATTGAACTAGAAACTCAAACTGAAACGCCATCGAGCTCTCAGTCTCGTTCAGATAGCTCACGTCAAGGGAGATACTAATAATGCGTAAGTTAATGATCCCTGTATTGGTTGTTGCGCTAGCACTGATGTTGATGTCTGTGTTCGTGATTCCAGAAGGCGAGCGCGGTATCGTGATTCGTTTCGGTCGTGTATTGAAAGATAACAACGACATCTCTCGAATCCACGAACCTGGTCTGCACTTCAAACTGCCTCTGTTTGACCGTGTGAAAACACTAGACGCACGTATTCAAACAATGGATGGCCGTTCTGACCGTTTCGTAACGTCTGAGAAAAAAGACGTAATCATCGATTCGTACGTGAAATGGCGTATTCAAGACTTCGGTCAATACTACCTAGCAACGGGTGGCGGTAACGCACTAACAGCGCAAGCACTTCTAGAGCGTAAAGTGACAGATGTACTTCGTTCGGAAATCGGTTCTCGTGAGATCAAGCAGATTGTTTCTGGTCCTCGTAACAACGATGTTCTGCCAGATTCTGCTGATAGCGAAGAAGTAACAACTGTTGCTGCTGCTGAAGCGCTAGAGGTAGATGGTGAGCGTGACAAGATCATGGAAAACGTTCTTGCGGATACACGTGAAAGTGCACTGAAAGATTTAGGTGTGGAAATTGTCGACTTCCGTATGAAGAAGATTAACCTTCCAGACAACATCAGTGACTCAATCTACAAGCGTATGCGTGCAGAACGTGAATCGGTTGCTCGTAAGCACCGTTCTCAAGGCCGTGAGCGTGCAGAAGTAATTCGTGCACAAGCTGAACTAGAAGTAGCAACAGTACTAGCGGAAGCTGACCGTACTGCTCGTGTTACTCGAGGTGACGCAGACGCAGAAGCAGCGAAGATTTACTCTGACGCTTACAACAAAGATCCTGAGTTCTTTGGCTTCATGCGTTCACTGCAAGCTTATGAATCATCATTTAGCGATAAGAGCGACATTCTAGTACTGGATCCGAAGACAGACTTCTTCCAATACATGAACAACGCAAAAGGTGTACAGCCTCAATAAGCTCACAGGCTAAATTGAATCTTTGTACTGCTAAGACATAAAGCAAAAGGCTCCCACGACGGGAGCCTTTTTAGTTTTTATCGACAAGCTAGATGTCTTTCAATCCTTCTCGAATCTCGAATCTCGAATCTCGAATCTCGAATCTCGAATCTCGAATCTCGAATCTCGAATTACCGATACGTCATAAACGCAATCACCGCACCGGCTACTACCAAGCAACCACCAATACGTCGAAGCTGAGTATCTGGTTGTTCACTAAGCTGAGCCATCATGTTGCGCCAGCCTCTTGGAGCAATAAGTGGCCCTAAGCCTTCAACGACCAAAACTAGGCCGATAGCCAGCCAAATAGAGTGAGACATGATAGGTGCCTTATGAGATAAAAAAGGAATGATATCAGTATCCTTACGTATTTTGATACCGCCTTATGTGTGCCGCTTGTGACCAATTCTCACTATTGTGAACAAAAAATGACTGCAAGAATTGTGATTCGGTGCTAGAATCCATTTTTAACTAGCAACAGATACTGGAAAGATGGGAAATAACGTAGTCGTTCTAGGCACCCAATGGGGTGACGAAGGTAAAGGTAAAATTGTTGACCTTTTAACTGAAGATGCAAAATACGTGGTTCGCTACCAAGGCGGTCACAATGCAGGTCACACACTTGTAATTGACGGTGAAAAAACCGTTCTTCACTTAATTCCATCAGGCATCCTGCGCGATAACGTTAAATGTGTTATCGGTAACGGTGTTGTACTTTCGCCTGAAGCACTTCTTAAAGAAATGAAGCCTCTTGAAGAGCGCGGTATCCCAGTGCGCGAGCGTCTTTTCGTTTCTGAAGCTTGTCCTCTAATTCTTCCGTACCACATCGCTATCGACAACGCGCGTGAAATCGCTCGTGGCGCGAAAGCTATCGGTACAACGGGTCGTGGTATCGGTCCAGCTTACGAAGATAAAGTTGCTCGTCGCGGTCTACGCGTTGGTGACCTTTTCGATAAAGAAATGTTCGCTGAGAAGCTAAAAGAAGTAATGGAATTCCATAACTTCCAGCTAGAGCACTTCTACAAAGCTGAAACAGTAAGCTACGAAGAAGTACTTGAGCAGTGCATGGGTTACGCGGATCTACTAACTTCAATGGTTATGGACGTAACTGACGAACTAGACGCAGCACGTAAGCGCGGCGACAAGATCATGTTCGAAGGCGCTCAAGGTACTCTACTAGATATCGACCACGGTACTTACCCATACGTAACTTCTTCTAACACGACTGCTGGTGGTGTTGCTGCAGGTTCTGGTTTTGGTCCTCGTCACATCGGTTACATCCTTGGTATTACTAAGGCTTACTGTACTCGTGTAGGTTCAGGTCCATTCCCAACTGAGCTTTACGATGGTCTAGACAAGCAAGACCCAGTAGGTAAACACCTAGGTGATGTTGGCCACGAGTTTGGTGCAACAACAGGTCGTCTACGTCGTACAGGTTGGTTTGATGCAGTAGCAATGCGCCGCGCTATCCAAATCAACTCTCTAACTGGTATGTGTCTGACTAAACTAGACGTTCTTGACGGTCTAGAAGAGATCAAGATCTGTACTGGCTACAAGATGGCTGACGGTTCTATCCTAGAAGTTTCTCCAATGGCTGCTGAATCTTTCGAAGAAGCAACGCCAATCTACGAAACAATGCCAGGTTGGTCTGAGACAACATTTGGTGCGAAGACAATCGACGCGCTTCCACAAGCTGCTCTTGATTACATCAAACGTATCGAAGAACTAACAGGCGTACCAGTAGACATTATCTCTACAGGTCCAGACCGTAACGAAACTATTATCAAGGTTCACCCTTACAGCGCATAATGCTGATACACGTAAGTGTATAGATAATAGAAAGTTCTTAGAAAGCCAGCTGAAATAAGCTGGCTTTTTTGTGCCTACAATTTGGAGTTTCGCTAGTACTACTTTTGAGTGTGATGATCTTTTGTACGCTATCTGGCAAAATATTGCCCATTGGCGGCAAGTTTTGTCTAAAGCGATAGGCGTCGTTGCCGATACAGATATCATAGTGAGTGAAATGTAATTGAGTTTGGGCTTTCCAAAGGTTCAATACGTTTTTAAAACAAGATAATAGAGTGCAGGTATGAAGCTACGAACTGTGGCAGCTTCATTGATAATGGCGCTGAGCTCCTCCTTGAGTCATGCTAATTTGGCTGATGTCGGTGAGCCGGTACCCATATACACAGAAGCTGAACTGATCAATCTGATAGAAAAGAATCAACACCTTGAGCGTGTGAAAGCTGATAAGTGCCAACTGGTTGAAGATATTGTTGCGCGTGCGACGCGTATCAGTTTGCCTTCTTATGAGTTTTTATACGGCGATATGCTGGCTTGGGGTGTCTGTGTAGAGCAAGACGTTGAACTTGGTCTGTACTACATGGAAAACGCCGCTCATCAAGGTCTGCCGGCCGCTTTAGAGCAGCTTGGCCGTTACTATTCACGTGGCACCTTGGTTCAGCAAGATAAAGAGCGAGCGATCCCTTATCTTCGTGAAGCAGCATCTATGGGTAACCTTAATGCGCGTATTCACTTAGCTGAGCTATTACTGCGTGATTATGGTAGCCCGTTAGATTATGAAGACGCGTACCGCTGGCTGTATAACTCCGTCACTGCCGATCAGCGTCAACACAAACGAATCTCCGTATTGAGGAGTGGGTTGGAGCAAAGAATGCCAGACAACATTATTGCTCGAGCCAAACGACGCGACGTTTTCTGGTAATACCGAATCCTAATCCTGTAATGATCTCTGCACTCATTATTACGGGATACTGAAAGCTGAAAA
Organism: Vibrio sp. R11-SG3-ISO9; assembly: GCF_059834255.1. Lineage (NCBI taxonomy): Bacteria > Pseudomonadati > Pseudomonadota > Gammaproteobacteria > Vibrionales > Vibrionaceae > Vibrio > Vibrio sp. R11-SG3-ISO9. The sequence continues at coordinate 24,420 of NZ_JCBDGU010000003.1, read as the reverse complement.
GCCCTGCCTAATTAGATTAGTGCAGGGCTTTTTGCATTTAGATAGTCATGCTATTGAGTGGTGAGATTATTGAACCACTTCACCTGACTCTACAACGGTTTCTCGCACTACTTTGGTGAAATCCAGTGCTTCTTGACGAATCTTATCTTCATCAACAGTGAGCATGTTGCGGTCTTTCATCAGCAGTTTACCATCGACGATTGAGTGGCGAACGTTACCTGAGTTTGCTGAGTACACCAGTGCAGAGTATGGGTTGTAAACCGGTACCATGTTTGGCGCTTTGGTATCGATCACAATGATGTCCGCCAATTTACCGATCTCTAATGATCCGATCTTATCTTCCATGTGTAGCGCTTTTGCTGCACCCATCGTCGCCATGTCGATCACTTTGATCGGCGGCATAGCTGCACGATCTTTGTTAACTAGTTTATGAACTTTGGCAACTTGGTTGAATTCATCGATAGTGCTCAAGGTGTTACCCGACATTGGACCATCGGTACCTAGGCCAATACGAACATCTTCATCGTACATCTGCAGAGCAGGAGAGACACCTTTCGCTGACTTGATGTTAGCGCTCATATTGTGTGCAACGCCCATGTCAGACTCTTTTACTAGTTTAATGTCTTCGTCATCAACTAGGATCATGTGTGCGCCAACTAGGTTTTTGTTGAGCGCGCCAATGCTATGCATGTACTGAACAGGCGATAGGCCATCAGAGCGCTCGGCGATCTTTTCTTCTTCACGATGAGACTCTGCAAGGTGGATCATCACAGGAACATCCAGTTCCAGAGATAGCTTCGCTACTTTTTGTAGGATCTCTGTGGTGTTGGTGTAAGGTGCGTGTGGTGCGAATGCGGGCGTGATACGCGGGTGGTCTTTGTACTCTTCGATAAAGTTCAGTGCGTACTTAATTCCTTCTTCAGCATTGGCCGCATCAGCGACAGGGAATTTAATCACGGTCTCACCCAATACAGCACGCATACCAATCTTATCGACGGTTTTGGCTACCTCATCTTCGAAGTAGTACATATCCGCATAAGTGGTTACGCCACCTTTAACCATTTCAACGTTACCTAGGTTGGCGCCAATGCGAACCATATCTCGCGAAACCAGCTTCTTCTCCAATGGGAAGATATAGCGGTGTAGACGGTCAGGCACATCGTCAGCCAATGAGCGGAACACAGTCATTGAAACGTGGGTGTGAGTATTGATAAGACCTGGCATTACGATGTCGCCGTCGACATCAAGAACTTGCTCTGCTTGGTATTGCTTCTCCAATGAAGCGTCGCCCACAGCAATGATTTTGTTGTCTTTAACTACTACCGTACCGCTCTCATAGACGGTTTTGTCTTGGTTCATGGTCAGAACCATGGCATCTGTGATCATCAGATCCGCTTTTTCCATTGCGTTACTTGTCAAAGAAAACAGAGATAAGCTAGTCATTGCTGATGCAATTAAGGTGCGTTTTAAATTCATATCAATACTCAGAACAGGATTTGGTAAATTTTGCTGAATCATAGTCGATTTAATTGGTGTCGCAAACGTTTGTTTTATCGTTTGCGTAAAAATTTGATGGTTGAACGGAATTACGATCGGATATTTCACATCATGAAGATTTGTATCAATCTCAGCTAATTTGTCGGTTTTCTAAAGCATATCTGTAGCTTACCTGTTGCATCGGATATAATAGATGTATATCCCTTCCTTGCTTAAGCAGGCCCGCCTATGACCAAAAAGATACCGATGTCAGAAAATACGACAACCACAGCTAATGCTGATCCTTTTGCAGACCGAGAGTCGCAAAACTATGAGAATCCAGTTCCAAGTCGCGAGTTTATTCTTTCGTTTCTGACGGACGCGAATATTCCAATGAACCGCAACGATCTGTTCGAGGCATTAGGTTTATCAGGCGAAGACCAATATGAAGGTTTGCGCCGTCGTCTGCGTGCGATGGAGCGTGATGGCCAATTGATCTTTACGCGTCGCCAATGCTACGCACTACCAGAGAAACTGGAGCTGATTAAAGGGTATGTGATTGGGCATAAAGATGGTCACGGTTGGGTGCGCCCTGATGGCAGCAAAGGCAAAGATGACGATATTCTACTGCCACATCATCAGATGAAGACACTGATGCACGGTGACTATGTCTTGGCACAACCAACCGACAACAGTAAACGCGGTCGTCGTGAAGGCCGTTTAGTGCGCGTACTTGAAGAGCGCACAGCACCGTTAATTGGCCGCTTCTTCCTTGAGTATGGTCACTCTTATGTAGTTCCTGATGATTCCCGAATCAGTCACGACATTCTGATCCCAACCGAGCATAAAGGCGGTGCTCGTATGGGTAACGTTGTGGTGATCGAAATTACGGATCGCGGTGGTCGTTCACGCAATATGATGGGTAAAGTTACGGAAGTTTTGGGTGAGAATATGGCTCCGGGGATGGAGACCAAGATTGCTATCCACACTCACCAAATCCCTCATGAATGGCCGCAAGCGGTTGAGAAACAGATTGAAAACCTAGGCGAACATGTACCTGAAGAAGCGAAAGAAGGCCGTGTAGATTTACGTGAGGTGCCTTTGGTGACGATTGACGGTGAAGATGCACGTGACTTCGACGATGCGGTTTACTGTGAAGCGAAGAAAGGTGGTGGCTGGCGCTTATGGGTAGCGATTGCTGACGTTAGTTACTACGTGCGTCCAGATACAGCCCTAGATAAAGAGGCGATTAACCGTGGTAACTCAGTTTACTTCCCATCTCAGGTTGTTCCGATGCTGCCAGAAGTGCTATCGAATGGTTTGTGTTCCCTAAACCCGCAAGTTGATCGTCTGTGTATGGTGTGTGAAATGACCATCTCAGAGAACGGCAAGCTATCAGGTTACAAGCACTATGAAGCGGTGATGAATTCGCATGCGCGTCTGACTTACAACAAGGTAGGCGCGATTCTCGATGGTGATGAAGAGCTTCGTCAGCGTTACGAGAAAGAAGTACCGCACCTTGAAGAGCTGCATAAGATGTACAAAGTGCTTAAGCAGACTCGCGATGAGCGTGGCGCTATTGAGTTTGAAACAGTAGAAACCAAATTTATCTTTAATGCTGATCGTAAGATTGATCGCATTGAACCTGTTATTCGCAACGATGCTCACAAGATCATCGAAGAGTGTATGATTCTGGCGAACATCGCTTCTGCTTCATTAGTAGAAAAAGCCAAAGAGCCAGCTCTATACCGAATCCACGAGACTCCAGGAGAAGAGCGCCTAGCTGGCTTTAAAGATTTCTTGGGTGAGTTAGGTCTCAGTTTGGAAGGTGGTCTGCAGCCATCGCCAACCGATTACGCGCAACTGATTCGTCAGATTAACGAGCGTGAAGACCGCGAACTGATTCAAACCATGCTGCTGCGCTCTATGAAGCAAGCGGTATACAACGCTGATAACTGTGGCCACTTTGGCTTGGCACTGAAGCGCTACGCGCACTTTACTTCGCCTATTCGTCGCTACCCAGACTTACTGCTACACCGTGCGATCAAGTACCTGATTGCCAAAGGTGAAGGCCGCAACACTGACCGTTGGACGCCAACTGGTGGTTACCACTACTCATTTGATGATATGGACTTCTACGGTGAGCAGTGTTCGACAACCGAGCGTCGTGCCGATGATGCCACGCGTGAAGTGTCGGATTGGCTAAAGTGTGAATACATGCAGGACCACGTTGGCGAAGAGATGCCAGGTGTGATTGCTAACGTGACTGGTTTTGGCTTCTTTGTTCGCTTAACAGAGCTGCATATCGATGGCTTAGTGCATGTGACGTCATTAGCCAACGATTACTACCAATTTGACCCAATTGGACAGAGATTAATTGGTGAGAGTTCTGGTAATATCTACCGCCTTGGCGATTCAGTGAAGGTTAAGGTCTCTGCGGTAAACCTAGATAGCCGCCAGATTGACTTTGATATTGTCGATACTGACCGCAAGCCTCGTGGTAAAGGTAAAACCGCGAAGAAACGTGCAGCGGATGCTGCGAAAAAGGCGAAAAGCAAAAAACGCGCAGCGGTAAAAAGCCGCCGCCCAGGAAGCAGTGCTAAACCATTAGTTGAGCCTACCAAGCGCCCTGATGGTAGCAGTGAAGAAGGGACAAGCAGCAAGAGAAAGCCGAAGCGTAAACCGGCGAGTACCGATAAGCCGAAAGCGAAAAAGAAGCGCACGGCAAAGCGTAAGCCAAAAGCGCCAAAGGCTTAACACAGGAGTAGGCATAAGTACTGCCTACTCGATATTGAATAGTGAATTAAGGAGAGGCGCAGTTTGCTCTCCTTAACGTAACAAACCGAACAGGTAGACAATGAGTAACGAATTTATCTACGGAATTCACGCAGTGAAAGCTGTACTAGAAAAAGACCCAGCACGTTTTATCGAGGCTTATGTATTAAAAGGCCGTCAAGATGAGCGTCTATTACCGCTGTTAAACCAACTGCAGCAGTTTGGGGTGTCTATCCAACAAATGGGTCGTAAAGTGCTGGATGACAAAGCTCAAGGCGCTAATCACCAAGGTATCATCGCTAAGGTGAAACCAGCTAAGCAGCTGAATGAGAATGACCTTGATGACATACTTGCTCAGCATGAACAGCCTCTACTGCTGGTTCTTGATGGTGTGACAGACCCGCATAACTTAGGCGCATGTCTACGTAACGCAGACGCGGCAGGTGTTGCGGCTGTAATCGTACCGAAAGACCGCTCTTCGCCGTTAACTGCCACAGTAAGCAAAGTGGCTTGTGGCGCTGCAGAAACGGTTCCTCTAGTTCGCGTGACTAACTTGGCGCGTACTATGCGTGCGTTACAAGAGAAAGGCGTGTGGTTTGTGGGTACAGCAGGCGAAGCGACCCACGATATCTACCAAGCAAAACTGACGGGCCCACTAGCAGTTGTGATGGGTGCAGAGGGTGACGGTATGCGTCGCCTAACGCGTGAAACCTGTGACGATCTAATTAAGATCCCTATGGCAGGTAGCGTATCAAGCCTCAATGTTTCAGTGGCTTCTGGTATTTGTCTGTTTGAAGCGGTACGTCAGCGTTTAGCGCAGTAAATCACTCATTAAATTGATTTGTTTCTAACGCCCACCACATGCTGGTGGGCGTTTGTTTTCATCGAATTAAGGTAGATCTTGAGAGAATCACGGATGGCTAGATGGCGAAAGAAAAACTGTTTCATTATTCGCCAAATACCACTTGCCAATAAGGGGTTCTTTCTATAATATTTGCCGTCCTTAAAACTCAGTCAATTATCTTTAGTTCCTTGCTTCCTCTGGATGACTGAGCCAACTGTGGAAGCTAATAATCCGTAAGGAGCAACCAATGCGTCATTACGAAATCGTATTCATGGTGCACCCTGATCAAAGCGAGCAAGTTGCTGGCATGATCGAGCGTTACACTGGTTCTATCACTGAAGCTGGCGGTACTATCCACCGTCTAGAAGACTGGGGCCGCCGTCAAATGGCTTACCCAATCAACAAGCTTCACAAAGCTCACTACGTTCTAATGAACGTTGAAGCTGGTCAAGAAGTGATCGACGAGCTAGAAACTGCTTTCCGTTTCAACGATGCAGTTCTACGTAACATGATCATGCGCACTAAAGGCGCTGTGACTGAGCAATCTATTATGCTTAAGCAAAAAGAAGAGCGTGCAGAGCGTGCTCCTCGTCGCGAAGAGCGTACAGAAGCTAAGCCAGAAGCATCTGCTGAGTAATTCTTTTTTGGCGTAAAGCCTTAAAAAATTCTCAACTTGTTTTAGGTTCTTCGTAACTACCTCGGTATTTATGGAAGACCGCTTTTTTAAATTTAAGATCAGGAGATAGCCCATGGCTCGTTTCTTCCGTCGTCGTAAATTCTGCCGTTTCACTGCAGAAGGCGTACAAGAGATTGACTACAAAGACGTAGCAACTCTAAAAAACTACATCACTGAAGCTGGTAAAATCGTACCTAGCCGTATCACTGGTACAAGCGCTAAGTATCAGCGTCAACTAGCTCGCGCTATCAAGCGTTCTCGTTACCTAGCACTTCTACCATACACTGACAAGCATCAGTAATTGGTAAGAGTTAATAAAAGTTTAAGAGGACTAAGATAATGCAAGTTATTCTACTTGATAAGATCGGTAACCTAGGTGGCCTTGGCGACCAAGTAAACGTTAAATCTGGCTACGCTCGTAACTTCCTTATCCCACAAGGTAAAGCAGTTATGGCAACTAAAGACAACGTTGCTATGTTCGAAACTCGCCGTGCTGAACTAGAAGCTAAAGTTGCTGAGCAACTAGCTGCTGCAGAAGCTCGCGCAGAGAAAGTTAACGCTCTAGAAGCTGTTGTTATCGCTTCTAAAGCTGGTGACGAAGGTAAACTATTCGGTTCTATCGGTACTCGCGACATCGCTGACGCTATCACAGCTGCAGGTGTTGAAGTTGCTAAGAGCGAAGTACGCCTACCTGAAGGCGCTCTACGTAACATCGGTGAATTCGAAGTAAGCATCCAACTTCACTCTGAAGTATTTGCTACAGCGAACATCGCTATCGTTGCTGCTGAGTAATTTCAGTTAAAAGACGAATTCTTTCTTTTGAAAGTTTTAAAACACCAGCTTCGGCTGGTGTTTTTTTATGTCTGGAATTCAGGCGATCGGCCAAGGTCTGTTGTACAGGTATGAGGGGGTAAGAGTTACGATAGGTAAAAAGCCTATGATGATCTTTTTACCCTAGAGGTTGTTGAGAATACGCTTAGAATTGGAACAACAGATTCACAGAAAGCACAGAGTCTGCTTTATCTAAGCCATTTGGCACTTTATCGTGGTACTGACGTGAGTGTGCGATCTTGAGTGCGATGTTTTCGGTGATGTCATTCACCACCTCCAGATCAGTATCGAGCCTTAAGTTACTTCTGCCCGAAACCAACGTCATATCCGCATTGAAGCTCAGATTAGGCAGTACTTGCCAAGACGAGTTTAAATTGCCTCGGAAAATACCCTCTTCGACGATCTCTGGAAAGATAATATCGTCATCATCGATTTCATCTAGGTTGGGTTCTTGGTAACGAAAACCAGGACCAAGTTCGAACTCTAACACGAAGGTTTCAGTATTTGAGAACTGATAACCTAAACCCGTCGAGATCGTATAATCCTTAAAGTAAGCACTGTAGCGAGAGTCTACCCCTTTAAAACTTCCGTAAAGGTAGGTTTTTGGACTTAACTTATAGTCACTCTGCGCGGTGTAAGTCGACTGTCTCTTGTCTTCTTCGCCATCTTTGTAAAGGTTGTAATACTTCCATTCACCCGTACTACGGTGACGTCCTTCTGTGTATTCAGCACTGAGGCGTGCGTTCAGCGAGCGAGAGTCTGAATTACCAGTATGCGACTGATATCCAAATTCGACTTCGGTCGTGAGCGGATCTGCAGGTTCAGTGTCTGTGTCACTCGGCGCGATATCCATATCCACAACATCTGTTGCTACTTCTAATTGTAACTCTTCAGCTGGCTCTAAAGGCTCAGCCACTTCTATTGAGTCAAGAAGCTTATCAACAGAGGATTCTGTGTCATTAGCCAAAGCTAATGGAGTGCTCAGTAGACCAAGGCTAAGAGCAAATAATTTGGACACGCATACCTCATTAGGACAGTGAATGGGTGGAGGATCGTAATGCTACCCTTGGTGATTTGAGTCAGCAATAGGTAAATTCTTACTTAAGACTAAAACAAACCCATTCCATAGCATTACAAATGAATGTTCTTGGGTATAATGAGCGATCATTATTAGTTATTTGAGTGTAGTCATAGTGGATACCAGAAATCAGAAATCAGCCAACGATCAGGTGGACGCGATTAAAGTCCCGCCCCATTCATTAGAAGCTGAGCAATCCGTGATTGGCGGCCTGTTGCTGGACAACGAACGCTGGGATACGGTTGCTGAGAAGGTCGTAGCGAAGGACTTTTATAGCCGTCCACACCGTCTGATTTTCGAAGCGGTGAAAGACATTCTAGAAGAAAGTGCCCCTCTGGATCTTATTACACTCTCAGAACACTTAGAACTGCGTGAGCAACTTGAAGAGGTGGGCGGCTTCGCTTACCTTGCAGACCTTGCGAAAAACACCCCAAGTGCGGCAAACATTAACGCGTATGCGGATATCGTCGCTCAGCGTGCTCTAGTACGTAGCCTGATTGGTGTCGCGAATGAGATCGCCGATTCAGGTTACGACCCACAAGGCCGTACCTCAGAAGACCTGCTTGATCTTGCCGAGAGTAAAGTATTCGCGATTGCAGAAGGTCGTGCGAGCGAAAACGAAGGCCCGCAAAACGTAGACAGCATTCTAGAGAAGACGCTAGAGCGTATCGAGATTCTATATAAAACGCCGCAAGATGGTGTGACAGGCGTCGATACTGGCTTTAACGACCTCAACAAGAAAACCGCAGGCCTACAAGGCTCAGACTTAATCATTGTCGCAGCGCGTCCATCGATGGGTAAAACCACCTTTGCGATGAACTTGTGTGAAAACGCGGCAATGAAGCAAGATAAACCTGTTCTTATTTTCTCATTAGAGATGCCGGGCGAACAACTGATGATGCGTATGCTTGCGTCTCTTTCTCGCGTAGACCAAACCAAGATTCGTACTGGTCAGTTGGATGACGAAGATTGGGCTCGTATCTCTTCAACCATGGGCATCCTCATGGACAAGAAGAACATGTACATCGATGACAGCTCAGGCCTAACGCCAACCGAAGTACGTTCACGTGCACGTCGTATTGCTCGTGAGCACGATGGTCTTTCAATGATCATGATCGACTACCTTCAACTGATGCGTGTGCCGTCTCTTTCTGATAACCGTACCTTGGAAATTGCCGAGATCTCTCGCTCTCTGAAAGCTTTAGCGAAAGAGCTGAATGTTCCTGTTGTAGCACTGTCTCAGCTTAACCGTTCCCTAGAGCAACGTGCTGATAAGCGCCCAGTTAACTCGGACTTGCGTGAATCGGGCTCGATTGAGCAAGATGCCGACTTAATCATGTTTATCTACCGTGATGAGGTTTATAACCCAGACAGCTCACTGAAAGGTATCGCGGAAATTATTATCGGTAAGCAGCGTAACGGCCCAATCGGTTCGGTTCGTTTGACCTTTCAAGGTCAGCACTCTCGATTTGATAACTATGCAGGTCCTGCATTTGATGATGAGTAACGCTTAATGACGTACATGAAAGCGGCGACCGCGAGCATTGATCTCAATGCACTAGAGCATAACCTTCGTCAGATAAAGTCGAAGGCGCCTCAATGTAAAGTAATGTCGGTGGTTAAAGCCAATGGCTACGGTCACGGCTTACTGCAGATTGCTAAACACTCTAAAAACTCCGATGCGTTCGGTGTAGCTCGCATTGAAGAAGCGCTGCAACTGCGTGCGGGCGGTATTGTGCAACCGATTCTATTGCTTGAAGGTTTTTACTCTTCAGGTGATTTGCCGATCCTTGTTACCAACAACATTCAAACCGTGGTCCACTGTGAAGAGCAGTTAAGTGCGCTAGAAAATACCAAGCTTGAAGCTCCGGTTGTTGTTTGGTTGAAGGTGGATAGTGGTATGCACCGCTTAGGGGTTCGCTCTGAGCAGTACCAAAACTTTGTGGAGCGTCTTCATCAGTGCCCTAATGTCGCTAAACCGCTGCGTTATATGAGCCACTTTGGTTGTGCAGATGAGTTAGATAAAGGCACCACACAGCAACAAACAGAGTTGTTTCTATCGCTAACAGAAGGCTGCGAGGGCGAGCGCTCTTTGGCGAACTCGGCAGGCTTGCTAGCATGGCCAGAGAGCCACTTAGATTGGGTTCGCCCTGGGATTATCTCTTATGGCGTCTCTCCGTTTGTCGAACAGACGGCACAAGACCTAGGCTTTCTGCCTGTGATGACCCTAACCTCACACCTGATTGCAGTTCGTGACCTTAAAGCTGGCGAAAGCGTTGGCTATGGTGGTAACTGGACCAGCGATCGCGATACCAAAATGGGCGTAATTGCTATTGGTTACGGTGATGGTTACCCACGTACCGCACCTAACGGCACACCGGTATTCATCAATGGTCGCAAGGTGCCGATTGCAGGTCGTGTCTCAATGGATATGCTGACTGTCGATCTTGGCCCAAATGCCACCGACCAAGTGGGTGACGAAGCGACCTTATGGGGTAAAGCTCTACCTTCAGAAGAGGTCGCGTCTCACATTGGCACTATCGCTTATGAATTGGTCACCAAACTTACTTCACGTGTCGCGATGGAGTACCTGAAATCGTGAGTGGTAAAAAAAGGTGGTTTGCCAGTGCTGTGACGCTGGCGGCCTCGCTGGTTTTTACTCCCGCTCAAGCCTCCGATAAACCAGAGAAAGAACCCAAAGACTCTGCGTTTGTTCCCTTCTACTTCAGTACTGAAACCATGGGTAATACCTTTGGGGTTGCTGGTGTCGCAAAAGGGGTTGGGCAGCCGCAAGCCGCGTTGTTTGGTACCGCGCTCTATTCCGATAAAGACAGCTACGTCGTGTTCTTGTCCGCTTTTAACTACGCGTTGTCGCAAAACCTGCTGTTTAGTACTCAGATGTACCAAGCTCGTTTTAATGACAATCCATATTATCTCGGTGATCAGGGCAGCAATGACTCTTCTGATCTGGATAAAACCATCGCTGACGGTCATGAGCAAAACTATCAAGCTGAGTTTAAGTATTTGTTGCCTTGGGGGAATGTCGCAGAGCATGGTCTTTTGGGTGCGTTCCAACCGATTAAAGACGTCAGCTTCGCCTCTCCGCTAGAGTCTGGCGTGAGTTCGATTATCTTTACGCCGTTTTATACCTCGCGTGAGCTCAAAGATCTCAACCAAACCGAGAAAGCGACAGGCTTTAATTTAAGCTTTGATTGGGATAACCGAGACAGCACTCGTAATCCAACCAAAGGTTCACACTCTTTGTTAAAGCTGACGACAGGGGCTGACGATTGGTCTGAGAGTGACCCTTGGTTTAAATGGACATTTCAAAATAGCCAATACTACGCATTAGGTCCACTTGGAGATTGGTTTGATCAACAAGTGCTGGCTTTTGATTTCTATACCGCCGATACACCTACGTGGAATAACTGCTCTGGTCAGGAGTGTGCTCGCCCGCCTGAAACAGAACAAGCGCGTCTTGGTGGTCTGTACAGATTAAGAGGTTATACCGGTGGCAGATTCCATGGTCGCTCTGCAGTTCATTATTCCGCGGAGTATCGTGTGTTACCTGAATGGCAGCCACTGGAGGACATTCCGCTGATTAACTACTACGACTTGCCGTGGTGGCAGTGGGTTGCTTTTGCCGAAGTAGGGCGAGTGGCTGATGAGTACGATATAAAAACACTGCATACCGATATGAAATGGAGTTTGGGTGGCGCGGTGCGCTTTCAGGTAGAAGGCATTGTGGTGAGAGCAGAATTAGCCCGAGGCGGTGATGAAGGTACCTTTAGGGTTATGATAAACCAGCCCTTCTAAAGCTAATGTTCTCGCTCAACTGAGCTTAAAAAGTATTTGGCCTACCGTAGGCCTAAAGCTCTATGAATAGAGTGGTCGTGGAAACGCACCACTCTTTTTTATTGATTCAATTAAGGTTTTTCTGCGTTATTCACCTTGGATTGTCAGTATCACGGTGCGGCTACCGCCGAAATCACGATGTTCACCTAAGTAAATGCCCTGCCATGTTCCTAAAGCTAATCGACCATTGGTAATGGGGATTGTCACACTATTGCCCAGAAGCGATGCTTTAATGTGTGCTGGCATGTCGTCGTCGCCCTCATAAGTGTGTCGATAGTACGGCGCTCTCTCAGGTACATAGCGATTAAAGTGCGACTCCATATCCGCACGTACGGTAGGATCGGCGTTTTCATTGAGGGTTAAGCTCGCAGAAGTATGTTGGATAAATAAGTGTAATAAACCAACAGTTGGACAATTAATGTCGTTGATGTGTTGTTCAATTTCATCAGTAATGAGATGAAATCCACGCTTTCGTGCATTGAGGTGAATAGTCTTCTGAAACCACATATAGCATCCTCTATAATGTATTTGGCAAAAAAGCGGTTTAACGCTATCTTTTGAACTTGAATTTACAGGGTTTAGTTCACACTTCTACAGTGTAGAACCGAAATCAGCGCCAGTTAGTGGTTCACAAAAACGAACCGTGATTTATCTCAAGGCGCTGATGGTTATATACGGCATAATACGCCGTGAAAAAAAATTACAAAGAATCTTTCAGTGATGATGAAATCTTTGTCGTCACCGAATCATAGAGCTTTTGCCTAATCGGGGGTTCTCTTATCACATTGGTGATATTGAGAATAAAACCTAAAGTAACATCGGGATAGTTACCATGTTGAAAAATATCAACCCAACGCAAACACAAGCGTGGAAATCTCTAACTGCACACTTTGAATCTGCTCAAGATATGGAGCTAAAAGAGCTATTCGCTCAAGATGCAAAGCGTTTTGACGCGTTCTCTACTCGCTTCGGTTCAGACATCTTAGTCGATTACTCTAAGAACCTTATCGATGCAGAAACGATGCAGCACCTATTCGCACTTGCTAACGAAACAGAAGTTAAATCTGCAATCGAAGCAATGTTCAAAGGTGACGCAATCAACCAAACTGAAGGTCGTTCAGTTCTTCACACTGCTCTGCGTAATCGCAGCGATAAGCCAGTGATGGTTGATGGTAAAGATGTAATGCCTGCTGTAAATGCTGTTCTAGCAAAAATGGAACTCTTCACACACCGTATCGTATCAGGTGAGTGGAAAGGCTACACAGGTAAAGAGATCACTGATGTTGTAAACATTGGTATCGGTGGTTCGGACCTAGGTCCATACATGGTGACTGAAGCCCTAACACCATACAAAACACGCCTAAACATGCACTTCGTGTCTAACGTTGATGGTACTCACATCGTTGAAACACTGAAGAAAGTAAACCCAGAAACAACACTATTCCTAGTGGCTTCTAAGACGTTTACAACTCAAGAAACAATGACCAATGCACACTCTGCACGTGATTGGTTCCTAGCAGAAGCGGGTGATGAAGCGCACGTAGCTAAGCACTTCGCTGCGCTATCTACTAACGCAACTGCGGTAGCTGAGTTTGGTATCGATACAGACAACATGTTCGAATTCTGGGACTGGGTTGGCGGTCGTTACTCTCTATGGTCTGCAATCGGTCTATCGATTTCACTGTCTGTAGGTTTCGACAACTTCGTTGAGCTTCTTGAAGGTGCGCACGACATGGATAACCACTTTGCTTCAACTGAGTTTGAAAGCAATATTCCAGTTATCCTTGCGCTAATCGGTATTTGGTACAACAACTTCCACGGCGCTGAATCTGAAGCAATTCTGCCTTACGACCAATACATGCACCGTTTTGCTGCGTACTTCCAGCAAGGTAACATGGAATCTAACGGTAAGTTTGTTGACCGTGACGGTAACCCAGTGGAATACCAAACGGGTCCAATCATCTGGGGTGAGCCTGGTACAAACGGCCAGCACGCTTTCTACCAGCTGATTCACCAAGGTACTAAGCTGATCCCTTCTGACTTCATTGCTCCAGCAATCAGCCACAACCCAGCATCTGATCACCATCAGAAGCTAATGTCTAACTTCTTTGCTCAAACTGAAGCACTAGCATTCGGTAAGACAAAAGAGACAGTAGAAGCTGAATTCCTAGCAGCAGGTAAAACAGCTGAAGAAGTAGCAGAACTAGTACCATTTAAAGTGTTTGAAGGTAACCGCCCAACAAACTCTATCCTAGTTAAGCAAATCACGCCTCGCACTCTGGGTAACCTAATCGCGATGTACGAGCACAAGATCTTCGTACAAGGCGTTATCTGGAACATCTTCAGCTTCGACCAATGGGGTGTAGAGCTTGGTAAGCAACTGGCGAACCAAATCCTGCCTGAGCTTGCTGATGACGCAGAAGTGACATCTCACGATAGCTCAACTAACGGTCTAATCAACGCATTTAAAGCGCTTAAAGCTTAATTGAGTTGATCCGCTAAAAAGAAACGCCAGCCTTCGAGCTGGCGTTTTTGTTTTTCCAGAATAAGCCATGTACTTTGATAAATAGCAGGCAATAAAAAAGGCTGGCACTGTGCCAACCTTTCTTTCTATTCGCTTTCTTTAAAGTCGAACGTTCGATGCTGCTATTCGAAACAGATCTCGATGAAGGCATTACCCCATTGAGATGAGAATGGCATGATGATGATTGCACCTTCACACTTGTGACGAATAGTGTGTCCTTTGCCTGATACAACAATTGGCGTTGCCATATCAAAGTCGAAGCCACTTTCAGCAAGGATACGCTTTGCACCGCCCGTTACCATGTTAGTGATCTCACCAACCATATCGGTAACTTCTTCGTTTAGACCGTTAGGGCGCTCACCCAGCATGTTCTGCATGATTTCCAGCGCTAGGCCTTCATCAAAGGTGATCGACATTGAACCACGAGACTGTGGGCCAACCATACCGATTAAACCAGAGACATCACCACGAGCGATTTCATCTTTTTTAACTCTAGGTTTCTGTGGCTTCAATTCTAGAGAAGCCATCGTTTTCAGCACATTCATGAGAGAGGCTAAAAACGGGTTTACAAATTCAGCGCGCATAATGTTCTTCTATAATCTTAATCTTTCAGCTCAGTCGAGCAGGCTTGGCAAGTGCCATGAGATTCGATGACGTGGTTGGTCAATCGAAAGCCGTGCTTGTCTGCATTGTTAGCGAGTTGAGATATCAGGTCATCGTCTTGCAATTCGATAACGCTGCCACACTTATCACAGATTAGCAGCTGTGAGAAATGTTTGTGAGCATTACAAGAGCAGCAGCAAATAAAGCTGTTTGTTGACTCAACTCGGTGAATGAAACCTTGTTCCAACAAAAAGTCTAAAGCGCGATATACAGTAGGTGGTTTGGCCTGAGGTTCACTTTGCTTAAGCTGTTCCAGTAACTCATAAGCACTGGAGGCTTTTTTATTCGCTAAGATAAGCTCAAACACTCGCTTTCTTTGAGGTGTTAAACGAACGCCTCGTGATGCGCATATCCCTTCAACTTGCTCTATTAATGTTTGGTCCAAATTTTTCACCATACAAAGGGACGTCTCTAACTACTTACTATTTTGACAGTAAAATCAGCGAGGTGTCCTTAATTTCAATAAAAGTCAGGTACAGAGCGTATTGTGACTTATGACTTTGAATAAGACAAGGTAACTCAAAATGACCGCATGACTCAAGATATAACTGATTATTGACGTCAAAATAGAGGCTCTGTGAATGGGTTGAAATATAAAAGTGTGAGGTAAAGATCATATAGCGCAAACAAGGTATAGCCTTTACAATAGCCGACTTCACTTTTGTTGGCTGCGCCAATAAGTACGTTTGACTCGTAATTAGGGTATTTACCATGACACATTCATGTAGACTTTCTGTTGCTCCAATGCTCGATTGGACTGATCGTCACTGTCGCTACTTCCACCGCCTGCTGTCTCAGCAGACTCTTCTGTATACGGAAATGGTAACGACAGGCGCAATACTGCATGGTAAAGGTGACTTCTTAGAGTACAGCGAGCAAGAGCACCCAGTCGCGCTACAGTTAGGTGGCTCAAACCCAGTTGATTTGGCGGAATGTGCGAAGTTAGCTGCTGAACGTGGTTACGATGAAGTGAACCTTAACGTAGGTTGCCCATCTGATCGTGTTCAAAACGGTCGCTTTGGTGCATGCCTAATGGCTGAGCCTGAGCTAGTGGCGGATTGTGTATCAGCGATGAAAGAAGTCACCGATATTCCTATCACAGTAAAAACGCGTATCGGTATCGATGAGCAGGATTCATACGAGTTCCTAACTAAGTTTATCTCAACGGTTTCAGAGAAAGGCGGCTGTGAGCAATTTACCATTCACGCTCGTAAAGCTTGGCTGAGTGGCTTGAGCCCGAAAGAGAACCGTGAGATCCCACCGTTAGACTACACACGTGCTTACCAAGTGAAGAAAGATTTCTCTGACTTAGTGATCGCGGTGAATGGCGGCATTACTACTCTAGAGCAGACCAAAGAACATCTACAGCACTTAGATGGCGTAATGATCGGTCGTGAGGCTTACCATAGCCCATATATTCTGGCTGAAGTGGATCAGCAGATCTTCGGCTTAGACACACCAATCAAGAAACGTTCGCAGGTTGTTGAAGAGATGTACCCGTACATTGAGCAAGAACTGATGAAAGGTGCGAGTCTAGGTCACATCTCTCGTCATATGCTTGGTCTGTTCCAAAGCATGCCGGGTGCAAGACAGTGGCGTCGTTACATCAGTGAGAACGCGCATAAGAAAGGTGCAGGCATCGAAGTGATGCAAACGGCACTGGCGAAAATTCCTAAAGAATTGAATGTGTAATATCTAGGTTTATCACCTAGGCGAAATTTACCACCGTTGGTTATTTTAACCATTTAAAAGACATCTGAAGCCATACATGAAAATGTGTGGCTTTTTATTTGTCTGATTTTTAAGGTTTTTATTTTTATTTCGTGTTGGTATGGAAGCTGCAATAAGTAAGATTAAGAGAAACAGGTCATCATAGGAGACCATTATGTTTGAATTAATCTTCGTTCTTATCTTCGTTCTTATCTTCGTTGCGACGCTATTGGTTACAGGTATTACCTTTATGACGGTATTAGCAGCAACAGGACTTGCACTCGTCGTGATGGTCGTACTGGGGATGGTAGGAGCGGTATTAAAAATATTACCTTGGTTGATTGTCATCGCGATTGGTATTTGGTTCTTCAAGAACGTAGTGAACAGCTCTAATCCTCGTCGTTATTAATGGGTTACTGCTCGAAAGTCATGGCAACGTCAAATTTGATCGCAACGGATGTTTATCGCATCCGTTGTGCATATGTGTGGTAGAATTTTACTCATTAGTCTATGAATGTACTTAGAATTAGTACAACGCAATGGAACGGGAGCTCTCTCAAATGAATAAAATGCCATTAATTGCTTTAGTGGGAATGTTATCTTTAAGTTCGACAACGTCTGCTCAAGAAGAACCTTTCTACACGGCGAAAGTCGGTGCCGATATGTGGTGGGGAAGTACAAAGCTTAATGAAGTAAGACAAGATGATTCACAATCGCCGTCTTTGTACTTTGCATTTGAGCACAAGTTCCCAATGTTGCCGAACGCAAGTATTCGTTACACGTCAGTTGATGCTGATGCATTGGCTTTTGATAAGTACGATTACACCTTCTACTACACACTGCTAGAGCACAAGTTAATGAACTTTGATGCGGGTGTGACTTTCACTCAGTACTCAAACTCAAACTACGAGGAGCCTAAAACGGGCGGTGCTCAAACAGATTTCGATGAGCTGACGTGGAGCTTTTACGGTAACGCTGAAATTAATGTTCCTGATACCAACTTCGATATCATCGGAACAATGGAGTTTGGTGACAGCAGCGGTATCAAGAGCACGGACCTAATGGCGGGTGTTCAGTACCGAATCCCTGTAGCTGACACACAAGTTGCGCTACGTGGCGGCTACCGCGTTATCGACCTAGACTCTGATGAGTTCTTTACTTCTGACCTAGGTAAGAGCTTCGTGATGGTTGATGGTTGGTTTGCGGGTGCAGAAGTTCGCTTCTAATATCGCGATTGTACGACTACAGGCAATAAGCCGAATTAAATGATATGAAAACGCCACTGACTCTCAGTGGCGTTTTTTGTTTTGGATATACCAATCTGGAATGAGTTAGTACTCCCATCACTTTTGGGGATTCTTATGCATTGCCCCAATCGACGTCTATTATTAAAAGACACAGTATTGCAGAGTCACAGCAAAGGATGGGATATGACACTCAATGAACTACGCACTCTATATCGAGAAAATCTGCTGGTGGAAGCAATCATCGAGCCCTCAATCCAAGAAGGGGCTTGGGTTGTGGAGTTTCGACACATGAGCGGCGGCTTTGTACTGTTGACCGATGTACACGGTGAAGAGTGCCATTATGCTGACCTAGACCTCGCATCAAAGTCCGCAATGGCCGTCGGATTTCAACAGGTACGCATCGAAAATCAGCAACAGTAGATGAGCCTACAATGGCTTTTTACTTCCAAAAAGTTATAAAACATACTTTTCTATTCTTTCTTGTTATTAAAAGGAGTGGTTAATCTATCGTCACGCAATGATTAGGGATGTCGTGACCATGTCTTTAAATAAGAAAGAGTCTTCACAGAATAACGCACAAGCAGGTAGCAACGAACTACCGGGCTTAGCTGCACCATTAAATGATCAACAATTAGGTCATCTTCAACAGAGTGTTTCAGAACTTTCACCGCAACAGCTTGCTTGGGTAAGTGGTTACCTATGGGGTGTAAGCCAAAACCAACCTTCAGCGGCAGCAGCACCTATTGCTCAAGCAGCAGCTGTGGTTACGGCTA
Organism: Vibrio sp. R11-SG3-ISO9; assembly: GCF_059834255.1. Taxonomy (NCBI): domain Bacteria; kingdom Pseudomonadati; phylum Pseudomonadota; class Gammaproteobacteria; order Vibrionales; family Vibrionaceae; genus Vibrio; species Vibrio sp. R11-SG3-ISO9. The sequence continues at coordinate 5,968 of NZ_JCBDGU010000003.1, read as the reverse complement.
AACCTGCAGGTAAGCTAAGCATCATTTTTGCTTCTCAAACGGGGAACGCAAAGGGTGTCGCGGAAGCACTAGAGTCTGAAGCAAAAGCACAAGGCATTGCGGTTGAGCTGTTCGACGCGAGTGACTACAAAGGTAAGAACTTAGCGAAAGAAACACACGTTATCTTCGTTGCTTCAACCAACGGCGAGGGTGAAGCTCCTGATAACGCGATTGAACTGCATGAATTCCTTCAGTCGAAGAAAGCACCTAAGCTACCGAACCTACAATATGGTGTCATCGGTCTTGGTGACTCAAGTTATGAGTTCTTCTGCCAAACCGGTAAAGATTTCGATAGCTTCCTATCTAAACTTGGTGCGACGCCATTTATTGATCGTGTTGATCTAGATGTGGACTACGAAGCACCAGCAGAAGAGTGGCGCGCTTCAGCACTTGAGAAAGTGAAAGAAGCTCTCTCTTCAGGTACTGAAGCTGAGGTGGTTCAACTTCCTGTTGGCCAACAAGCGGCAGGTCATAGCCTTTACACCAAACAGAATCCATACACAGCAACACTGCTTACCAGTCAAAAGATCACCGGTCGTGATTCAGGTAAAGACGTTCGTCATATCGAAATCGATCTGGATGAGTCGGGTATTACTTACCAACCGGGTGACGCATTGGGCGTGTGGTTTGAAAACAGCTCAGAGCTAGCAAATCAAATTCTAGCGAAAGTAGGTCTTTCTGGCGTAGAGAGTGTTGATGTAGATGGTGAGAGTCTTTCTATTCATAGTGCTCTAGTCAGCAAATACGAGATCACGGCATCTAACCCGCAGCTCGTGACTAAGTTCGCAGAGTTATCGGGCAGTAAGAAGCTAGCAAAGCTGGTGGAAGACAAAGACAAGCTCCGTGAATACGCAGGCAACACTCAGGTTGTTGATGTTCTAGCAGAGAAGAAGACAAAACTGTCTGCTGATGAATTGGTTGGTCTGCTACGCAAGCTTACGCCGCGTCTTTACTCAATTGCATCAAGCCAATCTGAAGTTGATGAAGAAGTTCACCTAACAGTAGGTTTAGTGGAATACCAAAAAGGTGATGAGTCTCGTCAAGGTGGCGCATCTAGCTTCTTAGCCCAGCGCTTAGAAGAGGGCGGTGAAGTGAAAGTGTTCGTAGAGAACAACAATAACTTCAAGCTTCCTCAAGATGATGCAACGCCTATAATCATGATTGGCCCAGGTACAGGTATCGCACCATTCCGTAGCTTCATTCAAGAGCGTGACAACAATGATGCTGAAGGTAATAGCTGGTTGTTCTTTGGCGACCGTACCTTCACTCAAGATTTCCTATACCAAGTTGAATGGCAGAAATACTTGAAGTCAGGCGCGCTAACCAAGCTTGATGTGGCATTTAGCCGTGACCAGCAAGAGAAGGTGTACGTTCAAGACCGTCTCATCGAGCAATCTGAGCAAGTGTGGCAGTGGATACAAGAGGGCGCTTACCTATACGTATGTGGTGATGCGACTCGTATGGCAAAAGATGTCAACGAAGCGCTGATCACAATCGCACAAGAACAAGGAAAGCAGAGCCGAGAGCAAGCTGAAGAATATATTAACGATCTACGTAAAGCGAAACGTTACCAAAGGGATGTGTACTAATGAGCAAGCAAGTAATAGAGCAAGAAGTATTAGGCCAAGTGCTTGGCCCATTAGCAGACAACGAACGTTTAAAGCGTGAAAGTAATCATCTGCGTGGCACCATTGAAGCCGATCTACAAGATCGCATCACAGGTGGCTTTACTGCAGACAACTTCCAGCTGATTCGTTTTCACGGTATGTATCAACAAGATGACCGTGATATCCGTAACGAACGTGCAAAGCAAAAGTTAGAACCGCTGCACAATGTGATGCTTCGTGCGCGTATGCCTGGTGGCATCATTACACCAAAGCAGTGGCTAGCAATTGATAAATTCGCGGATGAGAGCACTTCGTATGGTTCTATCCGACTCACTACGCGTCAAACATTTCAGTTTCACGGTGTTTTGAAGCCAAATATCAAGTTGATGCACCAAACGCTAAACAGCATCGGTATTGATTCGATCGCGACAGCGGGTGACGTAAACCGTAACGTGCTATGTACGACTAACCCAGTAGAATCTGAGCTTCATCAAGAGGCTTATGAGTGGGCGAAGAAGATCAGTGAGCATCTTTTACCAAAAACGCGTGCTTATGCTGAGATCTGGCTAGATGGCGAGAAACTAGAAACGACTGATGAAGAGCCGATTCTAGGTAGCAACTATCTACCTCGTAAATTCAAAACGACGGTAGTGATCCCGCCACAGAATGATGTGGATGTTCACGCGAATGACCTGAACTTCGTGGCAATTGCAGAAGACGGTAAGCTGGTGGGCTTTAATGTGCTTGTTGGTGGCGGTCTAGCAATGACTCACGGTGATACGTCGACTTATGCTCGTAAAGCTGATGACTTTGGTTTTGTACCACTAGCAAACACATTAGATGTGGCTGCTGCTGTGGTAACAACACAACGTGATTGGGGTAACCGTTCTAACCGTAAGAACGCAAAGACTAAGTACACGCTAGACCGTGTTGGCATTGATGTCTTTAAAGCTGAAGTTGAGAAACGTGCAGGCGTGAAGTTCTCTGATAGCCGCCCTTATGAGTTTACTGGTCGAGGCGATCGCATCGGTTGGTCTGAAGGTATCGATGGTAAATTCCATTTAGCACTATTCATTGAGAACGGTCGTTTACTGGATTTCCCAGGTAAGCCTCTTAAAACCGGTGTTGCTGAAATCGCTAAGATCCACAAAGGCGACTTCCGCATGACAGCAAACCAAAACTTGATTGTTGCAGGTGTGCCAAAGAGTCAAAAAGCTAAGATCGAGAAGCTTGCTCGTGAATATGGTCTGATGGACAATGCGGTAACCGAGCAGCGTAAAAACTCAATGGCATGTGTTGCATTCCCAACTTGCCCGTTAGCAATGGCTGAAGCAGAACGTTTCCTTCCTGAGTTTGTGACTGATGTAGAAGGCATTCTGAAGAAGCACGGCTTACCGGAAGATGACAACATTATCCTGCGTATTACAGGTTGTCCGAATGGTTGTGGTCGAGCGATGCTAGCAGAGCTTGGTCTAGTGGGTAAGGCTCCGGGGCGTTACAACATGCACTTAGGTGGTAACCGAGCGGGTACACGAATTCCTAAGATGTATAAAGAGAACATCACCTCTGCACAAATCCTTCAAGAGATCGATGAGCTGGTGGCTCGTTGGGCAAATGAAAGAGAAGAGGGCGAAGGGTTCGGTGATTTCACTATTCGCGCTGGCATCATTGAAGAAGTGATCATTTCTAAGAGGGATTTACATGCATAATTCTGTGACTTCCAAATTGAAGTTGGCAGATCTGCTTGCATTAACCAAGACGGAGCAAATCCTCCGTCTTTCAGAAATCAATGCTGAGTTAGAGACGCTAACCGCTCAACAACGAGTAAAGTGGGCACTAGAGAACCTAGAAGGCAATCACGTTGTCTCATCTAGTTTTGGTATTCAAGCGGCGTTAATGCTTCACCTTGTGACCCAAGCGAAACCGGACATCCCAGTGATCTTGACGGATACGGGGTACCTTTTCCCTGAAACGTACCGCTTTATTGATGAGTTAAGTCAGCAACTGACATTAAATCTTCAAGTCTTTAGAGCGAAACAGAGCCCGAATTGGCAAGAAGCGCAATACGGCAAGTTATGGGAGCAAGGCTTAGAAGGGATAGAAAAGTACAACAAGCTAAATAAAGTCGAGCCAATGAGGCGTGCACTGGATGAGCTTGATGCAGGGGTTTGGTTCTCGGGTTTGAGAAGAGAGCAATCTAAGTCTCGTGCTAACCTTCCTATCCTCTCTATCCAAAACGGTGTGTTTAAGTTCTTGCCTGTCATCGACTGGAGTAATAAAGATGTTCACTATTACTTAGAAGAGCATGGTTTGAGTTATCACCCACTACGAGAAGAAGGCTACCTATCCATTGGTGACACTCACACTACTAAGAAGTGGGAGCCGGGTATGACCGAAGAAGAAACGCGATTTAATGGTTTGAAACGCGAATGTGGTCTTCATGAAGACGATGGTGAGCAATACGGTTCCGGTATTTAATCCGACTTGTATTGAAAAAGCTGCTTTTAAGCAGCTTTTTTTATGTTTGTAGAATATAAAAATCACCAATTGTGGATAACTCTGTGGGTAGCTTGTAGTTCAATTGGGGTTAAACTTGCATAAATATGGCTTTGAACGTTATTTCTGCACTTAAGTGTTATTTTTGCAATTTTCTTGAATTAAAGCTTGCCAATGTGAGGAACATCTCTATAATGCCGCCTCACTGACACGGCAGACGCCACAAGGCTTCAGCGAAGAATGTTAGTTCGGCAACTAGCTTAAAGCGATATTTCGCTTCTACTTTTAGAAAGTAGAAATTAATTTTCAAAAAGTGTTTGACACTGAGAATTAAGTCGCTAGAATGGCCGCCTCTTCCGAAGTGATGTAAGTCACAACGAAGAGAAGCTCTTTAACAATTTAAACCTATCAATCTGTGTGGGCACTCGTTGATGAATATCAAAAAATGAAACTTCGGTTTCAACTTGATTTCAATGAACTGAGTGACCAATTCGAATTGGTACAGCCTTGAGCTGTTTGATTTCACTTTTTAAAGTGAAAACCAATTTAGAGCACAGTCAATTCACAGTCACTATTCGAAAGAATAGGGAATGTAATCAGTATTCATTGAGTCACAAAATCTTAAATTGAAGAGTTTGATCATGGCTCAGATTGAACGCTGGCGGCAGGCCTAACACATGCAAGTCGAGCGGAAACGAGTTATCTGAACCTTCGGGGAACGATAACGGCGTCGAGCGGCGGACGGGTGAGTAATGCCTAGGAAATTGCCTTGATGTGGGGGATAACCATTGGAAACGATGGCTAATACCGCATGATGCCTACGGGCCAAAGAGGGGGACCTTCGGGCCTCTCGCGTCAAGATATGCCTAGGTGGGATTAGCTAGTTGGTGAGGTAATGGCTCACCAAGGCGACGATCCCTAGCTGGTCTGAGAGGATGATCAGCCACACTGGAACTGAGACACGGTCCAGACTCCTACGGGAGGCAGCAGTGGGGAATATTGCACAATGGGCGCAAGCCTGATGCAGCCATGCCGCGTGTATGAAGAAGGCCTTCGGGTTGTAAAGTACTTTCAGCAGTGAGGAAGGGGGTGTCGTTAATAGCGGCATCTCTTGACGTTAGCTGCAGAAGAAGCACCGGCTAACTCCGTGCCAGCAGCCGCGGTAATACGGAGGGTGCGAGCGTTAATCGGAATTACTGGGCGTAAAGCGCATGCAGGTGGTTTGTTAAGTCAGATGTGAAAGCCCGGGGCTCAACCTCGGAACTGCATTTGAAACTGGCAAACTAGAGTACTGTAGAGGGGGGTAGAATTTCAGGTGTAGCGGTGAAATGCGTAGAGATCTGAAGGAATACCAGTGGCGAAGGCGGCCCCCTGGACAGATACTGACACTCAGATGCGAAAGCGTGGGGAGCAAACAGGATTAGATACCCTGGTAGTCCACGCCGTAAACGATGTCTACTTGGAGGTTGTGGCCTTGAGCCGTGGCTTTCGGAGCTAACGCGTTAAGTAGACCGCCTGGGGAGTACGGTCGCAAGATTAAAACTCAAATGAATTGACGGGGGCCCGCACAAGCGGTGGAGCATGTGGTTTAATTCGATGCAACGCGAAGAACCTTACCTACTCTTGACATCCAGAGAACTTTCCAGAGATGGATTGGTGCCTTCGGGAACTCTGAGACAGGTGCTGCATGGCTGTCGTCAGCTCGTGTTGTGAAATGTTGGGTTAAGTCCCGCAACGAGCGCAACCCTTATCCTTGTTTGCCAGCGAGTAATGTCGGGAACTCCAGGGAGACTGCCGGTGATAAACCGGAGGAAGGTGGGGACGAC
>NZ_JCBDGU010000002.1:0-99086 GCF_059834255.1 Vibrio sp. R11-SG3-ISO9 | reverse complement strand
TCGCTTAATAACGAATGATTTTGCTCTCTCTTCATTAGAAGAGGCGCATCACAAAAAGGGAGGCTTCGGCTTCCCTTTTTTATTTTCAGTAAAATACGAGTGGTTATAAGAAAACTTTGAAATGCGCACTTAACGCATACCTCTAATACCCAGTAATACAATTACTTAGCACAATGTAGTCTCAACGCTGTTTCGCTAAGTGTTCCCACCTATGAAAAGCACGATTTTTCTATAACAAAACGGTCTAACAGTAGTAAAAGATAAGACTGGTAATAAGAATGATTCCTCTTTATATTTAATCTCAAGTTAAAAGTTTAGGTTTGAATATGTACGTCTGTTTATGCCATGGGGTATCGGATAAGAAAATCCGAAAACTCGTTGTCGAAGAAGGCATTACCGATATAAAAGGAATTAAGAAATGTACAGCACTCGGCAGTCAATGCGGAAAATGTGTACGTTCAGCAAAAGAAATCATCAACGAAAGCGCCGCCACACTGTTTAAGCAAGCTGGTTAGTTACTTAAAACTCAACCAAGCTTTTTGACACTTCTCGATTTGGTTCTACAGTTAGAAGAACCGAAGAGGAGAGTGTGCTCATGAAAGGCGATCCAATCATAATTCAACATCTCAATAAAATTCTTGGTAACGAGTTAGTTGCCATTAACCAATATTTTCTTCATGCGCGAATGTACAAAGACTGGGGTCTAAAGCATTTGGCTGATAAGGAATATCATGAATCTATTGATGAGATGAAACATGCCGACCACCTGATAGAACGAATCTTGTTTCTCGAAGGGTTACCTAATCTGCAAGATCTTGGCAAACTCAAAATAGGCGAAGATACACAAGAGATGCTAGAGTGCGACCTAGCTTTGGAGATGGAAGCCATTCCGGACCTGAAAAATGCCATCGCGTATGCTGAAGACATTCATGATTATGTATCACGCGATCTGTTTCTTGAAATCTTAGAAGATGAAGAAGAACACGTTGACTGGCTAGAAACTCAACTTGGCCTTGTGAAGATGACCGGCATCCAAAATTACCTGCAAGCGCAGTATGTCGATGAAGACGACGATGGTTAAAAGCAAAAAACTAGAGTCGAAAAGGTAGTAATAAAAGCAGAGTGCATCGGCCTCTGCTTTTTGCGTTTTGTGGCGAGTCAGGAGTGCAGCTTAAGTTTTCGCGATTAATTTTCAAACACCACTTGCATACCAAAGTGTGATCTGTATAATGCACCGCACTGGCTTAAGCTGGTTGTGAACCAATGAGCACTGAGGAGTAGGCTTTGCCTAGTAATGTATACTCAGCTTATGTTCGCGGTTAATAAAAATAGTAAGTTTATCTTACTTCAAAAGTTAACTGACAATGTGTCCTAATTTTGGATACTACGGTTTCACATAAATCAATCGGCATTCTCTCGTCTTTTCGAGTTTGAGTGGCGATATTGTTTGTGTAATTTTTAATAATTGGAGCTCTGTCTCATGCAGAACCAACGTATTCGTATCCGCCTAAAAGCTTTCGATTACAAGCTAATCGACGCTTCTACTGCGGAAATCGTTGAAACAGCAAAACGTACTGGCGCACAGGTTCGTGGTCCTATCCCACTACCTACTCGTAAAGAGCGTTTCACTGTTCTTATCTCTCCACACGTCAACAAAGATGCACGTGACCAGTACGAAATCCGTACTCACAAGCGTTTGATCGACATCGTTGAGCCAACAGATAAAACTGTTGATGCTCTAATGCGTCTTGATCTTGCTGCTGGCGTTGATGTTCAAATCAGCCTAGGTTAAGGGAGATAAGAATAATGATTGGTCTAGTCGGACGTAAAGTGGGTATGACCCGCGTATTTACTGAAGAAGGCGTTTCTATCCCAGTAACTGTTGTTGAGGTTGAAGCGAACCGTATTTCTCAAGTTAAAACTCTAGAGAACGACGGCTACGCAGCAATCCAAGTAACTACTGGTGCTAAGAAAGCTAACCGTGTAACTAAGCCTGAAGCTGGTCACTTCGCGAAAGCGGGTGTTGAAGCAGGCCGCGGTCTTTGGGAATTCCGTTTAGAAAACGGCGAAGAGTTTGAAGTTGGCGCTGAGCTAAACGTAGAACTTTTCAACGAAATTAAAAAAGTAGACGTTACTGGTACATCTAAAGGTAAAGGCTTCCAAGGCGCAGTTAAGCGTTGGAACTTCTCTACTCAAGATATGACTCACGGTAACTCTTTGTCTCACCGTGCACCGGGTTCAATTGGCCAATGTCAAACTCCAGGTCGCGTGTTTAAAGGCAAGAAAATGGCAGGTCACATGGGTGCTGAGCGTGTAACGACTCAAAACCTAGAGATCGTACGTGTTGACGCTGAGCGCAATCTGCTTCTTATTAAAGGTGCAGTACCAGGCTCAACAGGCGGCAACGTGATCGTAAAACCTGCTGTTAAAGCATAACGTCTAGGAGTAAGTAATGGAATTGATGGTTAAAGGTGCTGATGCACTAACTGTTTCCGAGACTACTTTCGGACGTGACTTCAACGAAGCTCTTGTACACCAAGTAGTTGTTGCATACGCAGCAGGTGCTCGTCAAGGTACTCGTGCTCAAAAGACTCGTTCTGAAGTATCTGGCGGTGGCGCTAAGCCATGGCGTCAAAAAGGTACTGGCCGCGCACGTGCTGGTACAATTCGTAGCCCAATCTGGCGTACAGGTGGTGTTACTTTTGCTGCGAAACCTCAAGATCACAGCCAAAAAGTAAACAAGAAAATGTACCGTGGTGCTATGAAGAGCATTCTTTCTGAGCTTGTTCGTCAAGAGCGTCTAATCGTTGTTGATAACTTCTCAGTAGAAGCACCAAAAACAAAAGAACTTGTAGCTAAGCTTAAAGAGCTTGAGCTAAGCGACGTTCTGATTGTTACTGGCGAAGTAGATGAAAATCTATTCTTAGCTGCTCGTAACCTTTACAAAGTTGACGCGCGTGACGTTGCTGGTATCGACCCAGTATCTCTAATTGCGTTTGACAAGGTTCTAATGACTGCTGACGCAGTTAAGCAAGTTGAGGAGTCGCTAGCATGATCACTGAAGAGCGTATCTTAAAAGTTCTACGTGCTCCGCACATCTCTGAAAAAGCAACTATGGCAGCTGAGAAAGCGAACACTATCGTTTTCAAAGTAGCTAAAGATGCGACTAAAAAAGAGATCAAAGCAGCTGTAGAAAAGCTATTTGAAGTTGAAGTTAAGTCTGTAAATACTCTTGTTCTTAAGGGTAAGACCAAACGTCAAGGTATGCGTGAAGGCCGTCGTTCAGACGTTAAGAAAGCCTACGTTACTTTGAAAGAAGGTCAAGATCTTGACTTCGTTGGCGGCGCGGAATAACAGGAGTAGTTAAAAATGGCTATTGTTAAATGTAAGCCGACTTCCCCTGGTCGTCGTCACGTCGTTAAAGTTGTTAACGCTGACCTACACAAGGGTAAGCCATACGCACCACTTCTAGAGAAAAACTCTAAGAACGGTGGTCGTAACAACAACGGTCGTATCACAGTACGTCACATCGGCGGTGGTCACAAGCACCACTACCGTGTAATTGACTTCAAACGTACTAAAGACGGTATCCCAGCGAAAGTTGAGCGTCTAGAATACGATCCAAACCGTAGCGCTAACATCGCTCTAGTTCTGTACGCAGACGGTGAGCGTCGTTACATCATTGCACCAAAAGGTGTTAACGCAGGTGACCAGATCCAATCTGGTGTAGATGCGCCAATCAAAGCAGGTAACACTCTGCCGATGCGCAACATCCCAGTAGGTTCTACTGTACACTGTGTTGAACTTAAGCCTGGTAAAGGTGCTCAACTAGCTCGTTCGGCTGGTGCTTATGCTCAAATCGTTGCTCGCGACGGTGCATACGTAACTATCCGTCTACGTTCTGGTGAAATGCGCAAAGTACTTTCTGAAGGTCGTGCAACGATCGGTGAAGTTGGTAACTCTGAGCATATGCTACGTGAACTTGGTAAAGCTGGTGCTTCACGCTGGCGCGGCGTACGTCCAACCGTACGTGGTGTAGTAATGAACCCGGTTGATCACCCACACGGTGGTGGTGAAGGCCGCACATCTGGTGGTCGTCACCCAGTTTCTCCTTGGGGCGTTCCTACTAAGGGCTTCAAGACTCGTAAGAACAAGCGCACTGACAAGTACATCGTACGTCGTCGTAACAAGTAATCTATATAAAGAGGAATCGCCATGCCACGTTCTCTCAAGAAAGGTCCTTTTATTGACCTACACTTGCTGAAGAAGGTAGAGAAAGCGGTGGAAAGCGGAGACAAAAAGCCTATTAAGACTTGGTCCCGTCGCTCAATGATCATCCCAACAATGATTGGTTTGACCATCGCTGTCCATAATGGTCGTCAGCACGTTCCAGTTTTCGTTACCGAAGAAATGATCGGTCACAAACTGGGTGAATTTGCACCAACTCGTACTTATCGCGGTCACGCTGCAGATAAGAAAGCTAAGAAGAAGTAAGGAGTAGATGATGGAAGCTTTAGCTAAACATAACTTTGCTCGTATTTCTCCACAGAAAGCTCGCTTAGTTGCAGACCAAATTCGCGGTAAGTCGGTAGACCAAGCTCTAGAAATTCTAACTTTCAGCAACAAAAAAGCTGCTGTTCTAGTTAAGAAAGTTCTAGAGTCAGCTATCGCAAACGCGGAGCATAACGAAGGTGCAGATATCGACGATCTAAATGTCGCTAAAATCTTCGTAGATGAGGGCCCTATCATGAAGCGTATTATGCCTCGTGCTAAAGGCCGTGCGGATCGTATCTTGAAGCGTTCAAGCCACATCACTGTTGTTGTAGCAGATCGCTAGAGACTAGGAGAGTAAGCAATGGGTCAGAAAGTACATCCTAATGGTATTCGTCTTGGCATCGTTAAGCCTTGGAATGCTACATGGTTTGCTAACACCAAAGATTTCGCTGACAACCTAGACGGCGACTTCAAGGTACGTCAGTTCCTTACTAAGGAACTACAAAAAGCATCACTATCTCGTATCGTTATCGAGCGTCCAGCTAAGAGCATCCGTGTGACAATTCACACTGCTCGTCCTGGCGTTGTTATCGGTAAGAAAGGTGAAGACGTTGAGAAGCTACGCGCAGCTGTAGCTAAAATCGCAGGTGTACCAGCGCAGATTAACATCGCTGAAGTACGTAAGCCTGAGCTAGATGGTCAGCTAGTAGCTGATAGCATCGCGTCTCAACTAGAGCGTCGTGTTATGTTCCGTCGTGCTATGAAGCGCGCAGTACAAAACGCAATGCGTCTAGGCGCTAAAGGTATCAAAGTGGAAGTAAGCGGTCGTCTAGGCGGCGCTGAAATCGCACGTTCTGAGTGGTACCGTGAAGGCCGTGTGCCTCTACACACTCTACGTGCAGACATTGATTACGCAACTTCTTCGGCTCACACTCAATACGGTGTGATCGGCATTAAAGTTTGGATCTTCAAAGGTGAGATTCTAGGCGGTATGCCAGCTGCTAACGCAGTAGAGCCTAAAGGCGATAAGCCTAAGAAGCAGCGTAAAGGCCGTAAGTAAGGAGTCGAACGATGCTACAACCAAAACGTACTAAGTTCCGCAAGGTTCAGACTGGTCGTAACCGTGGTCTAGCTAAAGGCACTGAAGTAAGCTTCGGCGAATTCGGTCTTAAAGCTGTTGGTCGCGGACGTATTACTGCTCGTCAAATCGAAGCGGCTCGTCGTGCTATGACACGTCACATTAAGCGTCAAGGTCAAATCTGGATTCGTATCTTCCCAGACAAACCGATTACTGAAAAACCTCTTGAAGTTCGTCAAGGTAAAGGTAAAGGTAACGTTGAGTACTGGGTAGCACAAATCCAACCTGGTAAGGTTATGTACGAAATGAATGGCGTACCAGAAGAGTTGGCACGTGAAGCGTTCCGCCTAGCGGCACGTAAACTGCCTGTTAAAACTACTTTTGTAACTAAGCAGGTGATGTAATGAAAGCACAAGATCTACGCGAAAAGAACGTTGAAGAGCTTAACGCTGAGCTATTGAATTTGCTACGCGAACAGTTCAACCTGCGCATGCAGGCTGCTACTGGTCAGCTTCAGCAAACTCATACTCTAAAAGCTGTACGCCGTGATATCGCACGTGTGAAAACTGTTTTGACTGAAAAGGCAGGCGCATAATGAGCGAAACTAACCGCATCCAGCAAGGTCGTGTAATTAGTGACAAGATGGACAAGTCTATCGTTGTTGCTATCGAACGTACTGTAAAACACCCAATTTACGGTAAATACGTTAAGCGCACGACTAAAGTACACGCACACGACGAAGACAACACTTGTGGCCTAGGCGACAAAGTTGAAATCGCTGAGTGTCGTCCTCTGTCTAAGACTAAGTCTTGGACATTGGTTAAAGTTCTAGAAAAAGCGAAGATTTAATCTTTGTAATTCTATAACTTATAAGCGGCTCCAAAATATTTTTTGGGGCCGCTTGTTTTTTGTCTACCCAATTCCAAAAAAGGGTGGTACAATTCGCGTCCCTTTTAAAGAGGCAGCCCGACCCGAGAGGGTCTAGTTTTAATATTTAGCGGAGCACTAACAATGATCCAGATGCAAAGTACACTTGACGCAGCAGATAACTCTGGCGCGCGCAAGGTAATGTGTATTAAGGTTCTGGGTGGCTCTCACCGTCGTTATGCACATATCGGTGACATCATCAAAGTTACAGTTAAGGAAGCAATTCCTCGCGGTAAAGTAAAAAAAGGTGATGTTCTGAAGGCGGTTGTAGTGCGCACCCGTAAAGGCGTTCGTCGCCCAGACGGTTCTGTCATTCGCTTCGACAGTAATGCTTGTGTATTGTTAAACGACACTACTGAGCAACCAGTCGGCACACGTATCTTTGGTCCTGTGACTCGTGAACTTCGTAACGCGAAATTCATGAAAATTGTGTCACTAGCACCTGAAGTTCTGTAAGGAGCGGCAACATGGCAGCTAAAATCCGTCGTAATGACGAAGTAATCATTCTTGCTGGTAAAGATAAAGGCAAGAAAGGTAAAGTAACTAAGGTTCTGACAACTGGTAAAGTTATCGTTGAAGGTATCAACCTTGTGAAGAAGCACCAAAAGCCTCAACCGGCTCTAGGTCAGCAAGGTGGCATCGTTGAACAAGAAGCAGCAATCGATGCTTCTAACGTTGCAATCTTTAACGCGGCTACTGGTAAAGCAGACCGTATCGGTTTCCGTATCGAAGATGGTAAGAAAGTTCGTTTCTTTAAGTCTAACGGCGAAACTGTTTCTAACTAATTAGAAGTAATTTGGAGTTCTACTATGGCGAAACTGCATGATTACTACAAGTCGTCTGTAGTCGCTGAGCTTACCAAAGAGTTCGGCTACACAAGCGTCATGCAAGTCCCTAGGATTGAGAAAATCACCCTAAACATGGGCGTTGGTGAAGCAATCAACGATAAGAAACTGCTAGAAAACGCAGCAGCTGATATGGCAACGATCTCTGGTCAAAAGCCACTTATCACTAAAGCGCGTAAATCTGTTGCAGGTTTCAAAATTCGTGAAGGCTACCCAATTGGTTGTAAAGTAACCTTACGTGGCGAACGTATGTGGGAGTTCCTAGAGCGTCTTATCTCTATCGCTCTTCCACGTGTACGTGATTTCCGTGGTGTTAGCGCTAAGTCTTTTGACGGTCGCGGTAACTACAGCATGGGCGTTCGCGAGCAAATCATCTTCCCGGAAATCGACTACGATAAAGTCGATCGTGTACGCGGTCTTGATATTACTATCACGACGTCTGCTGGCACTGATTCGGAAGGCCGTGCTCTGCTGGCTGCCTTTAACTTCCCATTCCGTAAGTAAGGTGAAGGGTTACTGTTATGGCTAAACAATCAATGAAAGCACGTGAAGCTAAGCGTGCGAAGCTAGTTGCTAAATTCGCTGAAAAGCGTTCAGCACTTAAAGCTCTAATCAGCGATGTAAACGCATCTGAAGAAGATCGTTGGAACGCAGTACTTAAACTGCAAGCTCTTCCACGTGATTCAAGTGCATCACGTCAGCGCAACCGTTGTAACCAAACTGGTCGTCCACACGGTTACCTACGTAAGTTCGGTCTAAGCCGTATCAAAGTTCGTGAAGCTTGCATGAAAGGCGAGATTCCTGGACTTCGTAAGGCTAGCTGGTAATTGCCACTTAATCATTTGGAGTAAATCTTATGAGCATGCAAGATCCGATTTCGGATATGCTGACCCGCGTTCGTAACGGTCAGGCAGCAAACAAAGTTGCTGTTAAAATGCCTTCTTCAAAGCTTAAAGTTGCAATTGCTGCACTACTAAAAGCTGAAGGTTACATCACTGACTTCGCTGTAGAAGGCGAAGCAAAACCTGAGCTAGAAGTTACTCTTAAGTACTTCCAAGCTAAACCTGTAATCGAGCAAATCAAGCGCGTATCACGCCCTGGTCTACGAGTTTATAAAAATAAAGACTCGCTACCAACAGTGATGGGTGGTCTTGGTATTGCAGTTGTTTCTACTTCCAAGGGTCTTATGACTGACCGTGCTGCTCGCAAAGCAGGTCTTGGCGGTGAAATCATCTGTTACGTAGCTTAATAAGGAGTAGATTATGTCTCGTGTTGCTAAAGCACCTGTCGCTATTCCAGCTGGCGTAGAGGTGAAACTAAACGGCCAAGAAATCACTGTAAAAGGTGGTAAAGGTGAGCTTACTCGCGTTCTAAACGACGCCGTAGTTATCGCACAGGAAGAAAACAACCTAACTTTCGGTCCGAAAGAAGGTGTTGCTAACGCATGGGCACAAGCTGGTACAGCTCGCGCTCTAGTTAACAACATGGTTGTGGGTGTTACTGAGGGCTTCACTAAGAAGCTAACTCTAAAGGGTGTTGGTTACCGTGCTGCTATGAAAGGCAACTCTGTAGCTCTAACTCTTGGCTTTTCTCACCCAGTAGAGCACGCTCTACCTGAAGGTATTAAAGCTGAGTGCCCTAGCCAAACTGAGATCGTTGTAACTGGTTGTGACAAGCAACTAGTTGGTCAAGTTGCGGCTGACATTCGTTCTTACCGTGAACCTGAGCCATACAAAGGCAAAGGTGTACGTTACGCAGATGAAAATGTGCGTACTAAAGAAGCTAAGAAGAAGTAAGGTATCACTATGGATAAGAAAGCATCTCGCATCCGTCGTGCTACACGTGCACGTCGTAAGATTGCAGAACTTCGCGTTGAGCGTCTAGTAGTACACCGTACTCCTCGTCACGTATACGCACAAGTTATCGCGGCAAACGGCTCTGAGGTTATCGCAGCTGCTTCTACTGTAGAAAAAGCGATCCGTGAGCAAGTTAAGAACACTGGTAACATCGATGCAGCTAAAGCAGTAGGTAAAGCTGTTGCTGAGCGCGCTCTTGAAAAAGGCGTAACTGCTGTTGCATTTGATCGTTCTGGTTTCCAATACCACGGTCGAGTAGCGGCGCTAGCAGATTCTGCTCGCGAAGCTGGTCTGAAATTCTAAGGTAGGGTTGGAAGATGGCTAAAGAACAACAACAAGCTAATGATTTGCAAGAAAAGCTGATCGCAGTTAACCGTGTTTCTAAGACGGTTAAAGGTGGTCGAATCATGAGCTTCACTGCACTAACAGTAGTTGGTGACGGTAACGGTCGTGTAGGTTTCGGTTACGGCAAAGCTCGTGAAGTACCTGCAGCGATCCAAAAAGCAATGGAAAAAGCGCGTCGTAACATGGTTACTGTTGCGCTGAACGAAGGCACACTTCACCACCCGGTGAAAGGTCGTCATTCGGGCTCTAAAGTTTACATGCAGCCAGCTGCAGAAGGTACAGGTGTAATTGCCGGTGGTGCAATGCGTGCTGTACTTGAAGTTGCAGGTGTACACAACGTACTTTCTAAAGCATACGGTTCTACGAACCCAATCAACATCGTTCGTGCAACGATTGGTGCTCTAGTAGACGTTAAGTCACCAGAAATGGTTGCTGCTAAACGTGGTCTAACTGTTGAATCTATTTCGGAGTAAGCACACGATGGCAACTATTAAAGTAACTCAAACTAAAAGCTCAATTGGTCGCCTACCTAAGCACAAAGCGTGTCTTAAAGGTCTAGGCCTTCGTCGCATCAACCATACAGTAGAACTTGAAGATACTCCGTGCGTACGCGGTATGATCAACAAGGTTTACTACATGGTTAAGATTGAGGAGTAATCAGAATGCGTTTGAATACTCTATCACCGGCTGCTGGCTCTAAACCTTCTAAGAAGCGTGT
Source organism: Vibrio sp. R11-SG3-ISO9 (assembly GCF_059834255.1). Classification (NCBI taxonomy): domain Bacteria; kingdom Pseudomonadati; phylum Pseudomonadota; class Gammaproteobacteria; order Vibrionales; family Vibrionaceae; genus Vibrio; species Vibrio sp. R11-SG3-ISO9. The sequence continues at coordinate 88,823 of NZ_JCBDGU010000002.1, read as the reverse complement.
AGGTCGTGGTATCGGTTCTGGCCTTGGTAAAACAGGTGGCCGTGGTCACAAAGGTCAAAAATCACGCTCTGGCGGTTCAGTTCGTCCAGGTTTCGAAGGCGGTCAAATGCCTCTGAAACAGCGTCTACCAAAATTCGGTTTCACTTCTCGTAAGAGCCTAGTGTCTGCTGAAGTTCGTCTAGCTGAGCTAGCGAAAGTAACTGGTGACGTAGTTGATCTGAACAGCCTAAAAGCTGCTAACGTTATCACTAAGAACATCGAATTCGTTAAGATCGTTCTTTCTGGTGAACTTAGCAAAGCTGTGACTGTTAAAGGTCTACGCGTGACTAAAGGCGCTAAAGCTGCAATCGAAGCTGCAGGCGGTAAAATCGAGGAATAATCTCGAGGAACGAGGTACAGATGGCTAAGAAACCAGGACAAGATTTTCGTAGTGCTCAGAGCGGCTTAAGTGAACTAAAGTCGCGCTTATTATTCGTAATTGGTGCACTTTTAGTATTCCGAGCAGGCTCTTTTGTGCCGATCCCTGGTATTGACGCTGCTGTACTTGCCGATTTGTTCGAACAGCAAAAAGGTACCATCGTTGAAATGTTTAACATGTTCTCCGGTGGTGCTCTTGAGCGTGCATCTATATTAGCATTGGGTATCATGCCGTATATTTCGGCATCGATCGTAGTCCAATTGTTAACTGTAGTTCATCCAGCGTTAGCGGAACTCAAGAAAGAGGGTGAAGCAGGCCGTCGTAAGATCAGCCAATATACACGCTACGGCACGCTTGTACTTGCAACATTCCAAGCTATTGGTATTGCAACGGGCTTACCAAACATGGTCGATAATCTGGTTGTTATCAACCAAACCATGTTTACGCTTATTGCTACCGTGAGTTTAGTAACTGGTACCATGTTCTTAATGTGGTTAGGTGAACAAATCACTGAGCGAGGAATCGGTAATGGTATTTCCATTCTGATTTTTGCAGGTATTGTTGCTGGATTGCCTTCTGCAATCGGTCAAACAATCGAGCAAGCGCGTCAAGGTGAATTGCATGTGCTTCTTCTGCTGTTAATTGCTGTACTGTCTTTTGCTGTAATTTACTTCGTTGTTTTCATGGAACGTGGTCAACGCCGAATCGTCGTTAACTACGCTAAGCGTCAACAAGGTCGTAAAGTATTTGCAGCACAAAGCTCGCACCTACCGTTGAAAATCAACATGGCAGGTGTAATTCCAGCAATCTTTGCATCGAGCATTATTTTGTTCCCAGGAACATTGGCTCAGTGGTTTGGTCAGAATGGTGAGAGCAGCGCGTTCGGTTGGTTAACTGACGTGTCATTGGCTCTTAGCCCAGGTCAACCTCTGTATGTAATGCTATATGCTGCAGCTATAATCTTCTTCTGTTTCTTCTATACAGCGTTGGTGTTTAACCCACGTGAAACAGCTGATAACTTGAAGAAGTCTGGTGCATTCGTACCCGGTATCCGCCCAGGTGAGCAGACAGCGAAGTATATCGATAAAGTGATGACAAGATTGACCCTAGCGGGCGCTCTATACATTACCTTTATCTGTCTGATTCCTGAATTCATGATGGTCGCGTGGAACGTACGTTTCTACTTCGGCGGTACATCACTACTAATCGTAGTTGTTGTTATCATGGATTTCATGGCACAGGTACAGACTCATCTGATGTCCCAACAGTATGATTCTGTGTTAAAGAAAGCGAATCTGAAAGGTTACGGCCGTTAATCCGGCGGTAACGTTCAGTTCCATTTACGGAGTTTAGCAATGAAAGTTCGTGCTTCCGTTAAAAAAATCTGCCGTAACTGTAAAGTTATCAAGCGTAACGGTGTCGTTCGCGTGATTTGCAGTGAGCCAAAGCATAAGCAACGCCAAGGCTAATTAGCAGAAATTTTTACTTGAAATACAAGGTAGAGTCGAGTATATTTCTCGGCCTACCTTTTGCGTGCAAAAGAAGTAGTATGCCGCAGCGTATCCATAACGGGCTTTGCTGCGGATAATTCTTTTATGAAACATTGGAGTGAATAATGGCCCGTATAGCAGGCATTAACATTCCTGATCACAAGCATTCTGTGATTGCACTTACTGCAATCTACGGTATCGGTAAAACTCGTTCTCAAGCTATCCTAGCTGAAGTGGGTATTGCTGAAGATGCTAAGATCAGTGAACTAACTGAAGAGCAGATCGATCAACTGCGTGATGGTGTAGCTAAGTACACTGTAGAAGGTGATCTACGTCGTGAAGTATCGATGAACATCAAGCGTCTTATGGACCTTGGCTGTTACCGCGGTCTTCGTCATCGTCGCAGTCTACCACTACGTGGACAGCGTACTAAAACCAACGCTCGCACCCGTAAGGGTCCGCGCAAGCCGATCAAGAAATAATCGGATAAGGTAGAGTACAATGGCAAAACAACCAACTCGCGCTCGTAAGCGCGTACGCAAGCAAGTAGCTGATGGCGTAGCGCACATCCATGCTTCTTTCAACAACACAATCGTAACTATCACTGACCGTCAAGGCAACGCTCTTGCATGGGCTACAGCAGGTGGTTCAGGTTTCCGTGGTTCTCGTAAATCTACTCCGTTCGCAGCACAAGTTGCAGCTGAGCGTTGTGGTGAAATGGCTAAAGAATATGGCCTAAAGAACTTGGAAGTTATGGTTAAGGGTCCAGGTCCAGGTCGTGAATCTACTGTTCGCGCACTGAACGCTGCTGGTTTCCGTATCACAAACATTGTTGATGCGACTCCAATCCCTCATAACGGTTGTCGTCCACCTAAGAAACGTCGCGTTTAATTCGTTTCTAGGATAATTGGAGAAAGATCATGGCAAGATATTTGGGTCCTAAGCTGAAGCTTAGCCGTCGTGAAGGCACTGACTTATTCCTTAAGTCTGGTGTTCGCGCGATCGATACCAAGTGTAAAATTGATAACGCACCAGGTGTACACGGCGCTCGTCGCGGTCGTCTATCTGAGTATGGCGTTCAGCTTCGTGAGAAGCAAAAAGTTCGTCGTATCTACGGCGTTCTAGAAAAACAATTCCGTAACTACTACAAAGAAGCTGCACGTCTTAAAGGCAACACAGGTGAAAACCTACTTCAGCTTCTTGAAGGTCGTCTTGATAACGTAGTTTACCGCATGGGCTTTGGTGCAACTCGCGCTGAATCTCGTCAACTAGTTAGCCACAAAGCTATCCTAGTTAACGGTAAAGTTGTAAACGTTCCTTCTTTCAAAGTAGCGGCTAATGACGTTGTTTCTATCCGCGAGAAAGCTAAACAGCAATCTCGTATCAAAGCGGCTCTAGAAGTTGCTGAACAACGTGAAAAACCAACTTGGATTGAAGTAGATGCTGGCAAAATGGAAGGTACATTCAAGCGTATGCCTGAGCGTTCTGACCTATCAGCTGACATCAACGAACACTTGATCGTCGAACTTTACTCTAAGTAAGGTTAAAAAAAGAGAGGACACAATGCAGGGTTCTGTAACAGAATTTCTTAAGCCGCGTCTTGTTGACATTGAACAGATCAATACGACACACGCAAAAGTAACTCTTGAGCCATTAGAGCGCGGTTTCGGCCACACTCTAGGTAATGCTCTTCGCCGCATTCTTCTATCTTCTATGCCGGGTTGTGCCGTAACAGAAGTTGAAATTGAAGGTGTGCTACACGAATACAGCACGAAAGAAGGCGTTCAGGAAGATATCCTTGAAATCCTTCTAAACCTAAAAGGTTTGGCTGTACGCGTTGCTGAAGGCAAAGATGAAGTGTTTATTACACTGAATAAATCAGGCTCAGGCCCTGTTGTTGCAGGTGACATCACCCACGATGGTGATGTAGAGATCGCTAACCCTGAGCACGTAATTTGTCACCTAACGGATGACAACGCTGAGATCGCTATGCGTATCAAAGTAGAACGTGGTCGTGGTTACGTTCCAGCTTCAGCTCGTATCCATACTGAAGAAGATGAGCGTCCAATCGGTCGTCTACTAGTTGACGCTACTTACAGCCCGGTTGATAAAATCGCTTATGCTGTAGAAGCGGCACGTGTAGAGCAACGTACTGACTTAGACAAGCTTGTTATCGATATGGAAACGAACGGTACTCTAGAACCTGAGGAAGCAATCCGTCGCGCAGCTACTATCCTAGCTGAACAACTGGATGCGTTCGTAGATCTACGTGATGTACGTGTACCTGAGGAGAAGGAAGAGAAGCCAGAATTCGATCCTATCCTACTACGTCCTGTAGACGATCTTGAACTAACAGTTCGCTCTGCTAACTGTTTGAAAGCAGAAGCGATTCACTACATCGGTGATCTTGTACAGCGCACTGAGGTTGAGCTACTTAAAACGCCAAACCTTGGTAAGAAATCTCTTACAGAGATTAAAGATGTGCTTGCTTCACGTGGTCTATCTCTAGGCATGCGTCTAGAAAACTGGCCACCAGCGTCAATCGCTGAAGATTAATCGAAAAAGTTAGAAGGATTAGGTCATGCGCCATCGTAAGAGTGGTCGTCAACTCAACCGCAACAGCAGTCATCGCAAAGCGATGTTCAGCAACATGGCTAGCTCTCTTGTTCGTCACGAAGTTATCAAAACTACCGTGCCAAAAGCAAAAGAACTACGTCGCGTAATTGAGCCGTTGATTACCCTAGCTAAGACAGACAGTGTTGCTAACCGTCGTCTTGCATTCGCACGCACTCGTGATAACGAAGTTGTTGCAAAACTATTTAATGAACTAGGCCCGCGTTTCGCGGCTCGCCAAGGTGGTTACACTCGCATTCTTAAATGTGGTTTCCGTACTGGTGATAAAGCTCCAATGGCATACATTGAGCTTGTAGACCGCCCAGCTGCTGAAGAAGCTGCTGAGTAATCTATACTAGATTGTTAATACAAAAAGCCGAGCCTAGCTCGGCTTTTTTGTATCTGTTGCTTTTGAATCTTGCATCATGATACTTGGCATTTTCCCTCGCCTTCATAACGCTCCTTTCTCAAAATATCCCGCATCAATCCCGCATTTCAGTTTCTTACACCCACAAAAAAGAGCACGAAGTGCCCTTAATTCAAACTATCTAAAGTTGCGTCCGTTTGGAGGATTAACTCCAAATTGCTGACAACGAGTCAAGCAAACCAGAGGTTGCACCTTGAGATTGAAGCGCTTGAAGAATGATTGGTGCAAAGGTCGTGATCATTGAAGAATCCATACCCAGACCAGAGAATGCACTTTCCACAGCACTCTGTGAATTTAGGATAGATGTAAGACCGGTGGATTCGAGTGTCGACATGCCTGGGATCAGTGACGAGAGTTCTTTGTTATCAGCACTACCTAGCGAGTTTTGTGCCAGCGCTAGCATAGAGCCAATACCACCTAATGCCTGGTCGCTAGTCACTGATGCTTGCTCGGCAACTGTATCAGCCAACGGTGTCGATTCATTTTGTTGTGACCATAAGTTAACCGCAGCCATTAGAGCTGTTTGAGTCAGTTGAGAATAGTCAGTAGTTGCGGCAGCGCTTGTTGAAGCTTGGTCGGAGGTGCTTGCGCAAGAGGCAACAGCCAATGCGCTGAATACAGTGATGAGTGCTTTCTTCATTATTCTTCCTTAAGTAATAAAGTAATCGTCACTTTCACTATAAACGAAAAACGGCGATGTTGTTACATCGCCGTTGGATTAATTTAACTTTAGTTCGCACTTAGTAGATTGTTTACCAAGGCTTTTAAAATTAAAGGATAGCTAGAAGTTCTACTTCGAATACTAGAGCTGCAAATGGAGGGATAGCAGCACCTGCGCCACGCTCACCGTATGCAAGATCTTGTGGGATGTATAGTTTCCACTTAGAACCTACAGGCATCATTTGTAGAGCTTGAACCCAACCTTGGATAACGCCAGTTACTGGGAACTCAGCTGGTTGACCGCGAGATACAGAGCTGTCGAATACAGTACCGTCTGTTAGCTCACCGTGGTAGTGAACACGAACTTGCTTGTCAGCAGTTGGGATTTCACCAGTACCTTCAGTGATTACTTCGTACTGTAGGCCAGACTCAAGAACCGTTACTTCTGGACGTAGAGCGTTGTCAGTTAGGAACGCTTCGCCGTCAGCTGCTGCTGCTTTAGCTGCTTCTTGACGGATCGCTTCAGCACGAGTGTGAAGCTCTTGAAGTGCTTTGTTGATTTCGTCAACTTCGATAGCTGGCATGTCGCCAGTTAGTGCAGTTGCGATACCCGCAGCGATTGCGTCAACGTTTAGGCCTTCAAGACCAGAACCAGCTAGTTGTTGGCCCATTTGTAGACCGATACCGTAGCTAGCTTTTTGCTCTACAGTTTCAAATTTTACTTCAGACATGAAAGTTACTCTTTTTGTGTCAGTACGAAAAAGGTAAGAATACCAGTATTAACAGCTCGAAGAAACGGCTACACCCTGATTCGCTCTAGCTTTCATGCACTCAAATCACAATGGCACTATTTTTATTGCATTGCTCCCGTAATGAAGGAAAAATCTATACTGTTCAAGTTTTGGTTTTTATACTGTAGTTAATCAATAGTTAGGGCGCAGTAGTATGAATCGTCGTCATAAGAAGAAACAACAAGTAGATTATTTGCAGCTGTGCAAAGATAAATTCAGTGCTATCGAATTTGGTGACGCCAAAGATAAGATTCGTGGCCTATGGCAGCGCTTGCCTAAATTACATCAACGCGCCTTGATGGTTCTTACGCCTGTCGTGTTATTGCTACTCATCATTCCTTTGCCAAAGGCGGACACTAAGCAAAGCGCACCTACAACCAGCCGCGTTGAGCTTGAGATCAATACTGTTGGTTTGAGCGAGCAGCAGAATGAGCAACAGCAGTCTCTTAAATCAAGTCACTGGAAAGAGTACTTGGTACAACAAGGCGATACCTTGGCGCAGGTATTTCGTAATAACCAACTGCCATTGTCTGACCTTAATGCTCTTGTGCGCATCGAGGGCGACGATAAACCGCTGAGCCAGATACGAAAGGGGCAGCTAGTTCGATTCAAGCTAGCAGAGAACGGTCAGTTGGATATTCTTCAGCTTGAGAAAGGCGGGAGTTCGGTGATGTTCTTCCGTTTATCTGACGGTGGCTTTGGCCGCAGCAAATAAATAACGATAGAGACACAAAGGAGCGATTATCTCGCTCCTTTTTTTATGCGTGGAATCGGAGCCAGAGGTAACACAATCAGCAGGATACCGATAAAGGTCAGGATATCCGGGATTTCGTTAAACCAAATCATCCCGATGAGTGCTACAAAGACGAGGCCCGAGTACTCAGCCAGTGCAATCTGACTAGAGTGTGCTTTTTGGTACGCTGAAACAGCCAATCCATTGTAAGCCAATATTAGAGTCGCGCTTAAGGCGATATAACCAAGGTGCCCCCAAGACACTGGTGACCAAAATAGTACGCAAAGTATTAAAGAAACGGGTAGCGAGAACAGAGTAGTCCACCAAAGTGTCGTCACTACCGATTGCTCACTCGGGAGCTTGCGAACCAAGACATTGAACAGCGCTAGGGTACATGCCGTACCAAGCGCAAATACTGCCGCCCAATGAAATTGCGATGGTCTGAGAACGATCAGCGCACCGATAAAACCTATTGTGGTAGCGATGACTTTCCCCAGAGCAGGGCGTTCGTCTAATAACAGGATTGATAGTGGTAACATCAGCAGTGGTGCTACGTAAAACACAGCGTTGGCCGTCGCTAGTGGCAAGTGGGTAATCGCCACAACCATACATCCACTACCAATTAATATCAGTTGGCCGCGAGCAAAGGTGATCTTTGCCTGTTTGAGTTGGCGCTGCACTTTGCTTTGTTTTAACCACAATGGCGTAATTAAAAGCAGTGACAATAGCTGGCGAAAGAAGATGTATTGCAGTGGCGGCACTTCACCATTGAGCAGTTTCACCGCCACGTCAGAGAGCGAGGCAAAAAAGTTGCCCGCAACAAGCAGTAAGATTCCAAGCGTGATGTTGGACATCAGCCCTGCAATCTCATATCGATATGTGGAATATCGTCCTCAAGGTACATCTCTGAGATCGTCACAAAGCCGTGACTTTGATAAAAGGCTTCTAAGTGTTGTTGAGCACCAATATCAATGGTGCTATTTGGCCACAACTCATGGCTATGCTTGATGGCTTCAGTTAATAGCTTATGGCCTAAACCGGCACCTCGAGCTTCGGCTTTGGTCGCAATTCTACCAATACTGACGTTGTCATAAGTAGTGCCCGCAGGCAGTAGACGAGCGCAAGCGACCAGTTGCCCCTCTTCATATCCCAAAAGATGACGCACACCGGGTTGGGTGTCTTTACCATCAAGCTCTGGATACGGGCAGGTTTGCTCGACAACAAACACATCGACTCGCAGTTTCAGCAGTTCATAAAGCTCAATTGTGGTTAATTCGGCAAAGGTTGGGGTCGACCAAGTGATCATAATAACTTCCTATAACTGTACTTGGCGCTAATCTAACAAGGACAATGATGCTGTGCATTAACCATTGTTAATTCTGCTTTTGATTCTGCTTAGGCTGATCGCTGTAATACCAAGGTAGGCCGCGATTTGATTATCGTTCAAGCGCTGCAGCAAATCAGGGTAATGTTCACAGAACAGTTGGTAGCGCTGCTCTGGCGTGTAAAGCAGCATGAAACGCTCTTTGTTCTCTTTGTGCATCAGTTGGGTTTCAAGCAACTTGAGGTACAGAGGATTATTGGTCTCGCGCCACCCTGTAAGGGCTTGCATTGGCAGTTCAAACAGTGAGATAGGGGTCAGCGTCTCCAGTAGGTATGGGGAAGGTTGTTGTTTTATCAAGCTCTCAAAGCCTATCACCCAGTCATGTTCCCAGTAGAACTCTTTGCTGAACTGCTTACCTTCTTCAGTTAGGTAGCACGCGTGGCATAACCCTTCAACGATGAAGTAAAACGAATCAGGCATCTCTCCTTGATTCGTGAGAATGTGCCGTGTTGGTAACTCGAGCGGTTTTGCAATCTCAAGAAGAGATTCTATCTGGGATGGGGTAAAGCCAAAGCTTTCTAGTTGTTCTGTCAGTGCGTGGTGCATGGTCACTACCTAAGCCATTTCGATGCGAAGATAATCGCACTTTCTATGGCTTAGGTATAGCGCTAGCTTAAGTCGAGCTATTGGGTTTGTGAGTGATTATGACGATCTAAGTAATCTTGAGCCTGTTCTCTGCCCATGTATTTACCCAGAGTCTTCACTGACACTTTCTTCAGGTTAACGACAATTAAACCATCCAAGGCGTCATTAAAGGATGGGTCAACGTTAAAGCATACCAGTTTACCGTTCATTCCGAGGTATTGGCGAAGCAATACAGGCAAGCCTTTTCCTTGTTCCATACGCGCCAGTACTTTAGATAGCAGCGGTACACTCGCCAGAGAAGAGAGCAGATGGTTTTGCCAGAACACATGATTGCTGCTGTTCAGAGGTGATGATGGTGAAACTAGGTTAGCCTTCTCTTCATCGTAGTGGTGAATCGACAAGGTCGTCGCGATCAACAGTCGTGCGTTATGACTGTAATCATTACTAATGCTGACAGGGCCAAAGAGATGCGTATATTGTGGATTGCGAGATACAAAGGTCGCGATACCTTTCCATAGCAGCAACAGTGAGTTAAGGCTCTTCTGATATGGCTTACTCACCACTGAACGCCCAAGTTCAACGCTGTTTTCTAGGGTATCGATGAACTCTTGATTGTAGTTGAACAAACTGCGGGAGTAGAGCTTATCAAGCCCATGCTCTGCGATCAGTTTATCAACCATGCCCAAGCGATAGGCCCCAACAAGCTCCGACTTCGCTTTGTTCCATACAAACAGTTGATGATAATAAAGGTCATACTCATCCAAATCACAGGCCAGCCCGCTGCCTTCGCCTACTTCGCGAAAGCTCTCTTCTCTGACTCGGCCAATTTCACGCATCAGGTTTGGAATAGATTGGCTTGGTGTACAGTAGACCTCAAACTCTCCTTGCTCAAGAAGCTTCATTTCAGCAGGGAGTGAGCCCACCTCTATCGCCAATACTTCGGGTGGCATCGGCGCTATCACCTGAGTGTCAAAAAAGGGGGCTTGGGTTGTGTTCTCTGAGCCCTCTTGTTGACTCATTAGGTAGGTGTTGAGTCTCAGGTAGTTGACGATATCCATCTCTTGTTCAAACGATTTTATCTCTGAATAAGGGATCGAAGCGCCAATGGAAATGGAGATGGTTGTCGCTTGCTTATTCAGAAGCTCACGACCGAGTAGAGCTGTTCTCAATAGTGGATGCACACGGCCGGCTTGGTAGAAAAGCTCGCTGTTTTTACCATTGATGAAGATAGGCACGGTTGTCGCTTGATGGCGCTTAACAAACTTAGCCACCGACTTGCTCCATTCAATATCGGTGAGTGTTTTAGCCCCTTTGCGATAACTAGACACTTCGCCAGCAGGGAACACAATCAGTAACCCACCATCAGCTAGGTGACGATTGGCATCTCGAATCGCCTTGGCATTAGTACGCTTTGACTCTTTACCATTGAAGACATCGACACCAATGAAAAGATCATCCAATTCAGGCAGTCGCTTAAGAAGCTCGTTAGCCAATACTTTTACATCTTTTCTTACCGATCCTACGAGATCAGCAAGGATCACCCCTTCAATCGCACCAAGTGGGTGGTTCGCGACAATCACGACCGGACCTTCTTCGGGGATGTTTCCCGTGCTTCCTGATGCAATGGAGTAGTCGATGTTGAGCGCCGAAAGGGTGTAATTCATGAATTCGAAGCTAGATAACTCGTTTTGTCTTTCTTGATAGAGTCGGTCTAGCTTAGATAGCCCAGTTGCCCACTCGACAACAGACTCACCCAAACCAAAAGGCGTGTAACGTGGTAAACGAAAAGGACTATCAATCATAATGTAGCTACCTTATTGACTAAAGTTGTATAAGAAACCATCTTGATTCTTGAAATCTTTCACACTCAAAAACGCACCGCATAGCCACACTAGGCATGCCATACCAAACAGCAATCCGCCGTCATCTCCTACAATTTCTCCCGCAGCACTAAATTCAGGCATTGGAATACCTAACGGGGTAAATAGGTGGAAGAAAATCGCACCACTCATGATGCCGACGCTCATGATCGCGCCAAGTCCGTGCCAACGTGTAAACAGCAAAATTGCGGCAATCAATTCAGCGATACCGATGATGTAGCCGCCATAGATCCCAAACCAACTTAAGCCAGACCATGTCGCTAACGTGCCGAAGATGTGGTCTGTCTCGTAAGAGCCGGTAAACTTGAAAAATAACGACTGCACGAAGACGAAAGCGATAAATGCAGCAGGAAGATGTTTAGCAGGGCTGAATGTCATGGTTATCCCCTTACTTGATCAGCTGCGGCCAAGCTTTATCGGCTTGTTGAATGTGTTGTGCACGGTCTTGTTCCCAAGTCTCTTGAATCTCTTGGTCGTAGTTAAGGTAAAGTTTGTCATCAACTATGGTCCAATACTGTGGGTCGCCAGGTGCAAAGTCGTTTTTGGCAGAGACCGCCCATGCGCAATAACCACCATACTGAGGTGCATACTTTTCAGGATTATTAACAAATAAAGTCAGATTCTTTTCAGAAGAGAAGTACCAATCTGCGCCTTTGTATTCAGTGCTGAATTTCTTGCTGCCTTCAACGGGCTTACCGGAAGTGAAATAAGCGACCGTATCGTAGCCATCGAGTGCTTTATTACTGAAAAAGCCGGTATAGATTTCATCGGCGGCAAGTACATAAGGGCTAACAAGTAGCATGATCATTGTGAGTAGTTTTCTCATAATAGACTCCATCTATAAGTTGATTGCTGGGGCAAAATCGAAGGTAAAGCGCTGCTGATTTATCTGTTCTGGTTTTATCGGCTCACAGGGAGCACCCGGTGCATAGAACATTGAAGCTTGGCCATGTCGATTACGTAAATGGGTGAAGCTGACTGTGTGGGCATCTGAGCGATGCATACAGGTACCTAAATGGGGTTGTTCACTATGATGATGAGAGTGGAACATCAGCAAGTTTTGCTGGTTTTTACCCGTAGAGATAAGTTGATCGTATTTTGCTTGTCGGTAGGCTTGTACTCTCGCCAAGTCGACTCCCGATGAGAATAGTGGTGAATCGGTCTCAACAATACTTTGCTGAACTCCATCCCACTTATAAGCGACGACCACGCCGTTGTGTTGCGTCAAATTGGGAGCGAAAGCCAGCAGAGTAAATGGTGCAAAAGAGCTTAGCTCTAAACGATGAAATGCCTCGGTGAGCTGTGCGATATTGCGGCTTGATGACATGTTCTTGAGCAGTAAGCCACGGCTAATCAATGGACCATCTGGCACAAGGCCTTGGTAGTTATTAAGCAGGCACAGTGAAAGACCGAACTCGTTGATGCTGATCCAGCTTCCCCCACCAGTAGGATCGAGCGGCATGATGATATCGACACCATTCACTTGATACTGTTTAGGTGGCATAGCTAACGCTCGTGCTTTCTGTTCATCACGATTAAAAAAGACTTGATAGCCATTTTCTTCAAGCAGCCAAGATACTGAACACATGATTATTGCTCCCTCAAGTAGCTGCTCGTGGTTGGCGCATAGCCAAAGGTGTTGCAGGTTTCGACATCGAGGAAGGTGGTGATCACCTTGATCATGGCGTAGTGATGATTGGCGTGCAGCGCTGCAAAAGTGATCTCTCGCTCGAGTGTCGATGGCAGATTTGCGAATACCTGAGCATCCATTGAGACCTCGGTTTGGATCGTAATCGGTGCTTGGAGATCATCATGGTCTAATCGCTCTAGCCAGTTGATCACATATTGGATCTCTTTTAAGGCAATCGAACGATCGAACTCGACTGGATGACCACGACGACGGGTGTTGTAATCAATGATCTCGTTCTCTTTTAAAATCAGAGCATGAAAAAGATCGAGTGTGTGACGAGTGTGCTCACCAATTGAACTAGAGACATGCGGCTTGGCACGCGTTAGGTAGTCACTATCGGAAATGGCTAACAAAAAGTCTCGACCTTGATTCAATATTTCAACGGCTCCTTGAATACTAGGAGACACAGAAGTGAAGGCGCTAGGTTGGGCTATCGGGTTCATTCATGATCCTCGTATAGAGTTAATCGGTGGTCGGATATTGTTGAACTAAGCGTCGCTCTTCTTGCCACGCCGCAAATAAACTTTTAAATGAAGGCGGCTTGTAGCCTCGCTGTTTCTGCTGAGCACCGATATCAAAAAGAATGCGATATTGTTGGAGTAGCGTAGAAAATATCTCTCTTAGTGGGGTGTTTCGATCCCAGATATGTGCCGCTTCACTGCTCGCGCCATTGACCTCAAGAATCGTAAAATCTTCGCCCTGCATCAGGCTATGAATGTCTCTGAACTTGACGTCCAATCGTCCGTAGTGGAATCCATCGAAGTCGTTAAATATCTCATCGAGACGCTCAGTTAGCGCTTTGGTGATGTATTGATTGCCATCTCGGAAGATAGACCCACGGCTATGACTGCCTGCGAACGCCAGTTGAAACTCTTCGCCCTCTGCAAGCACATGCTCCAACTTATCTTGATGCCTTGGCAGGTAAAGGTGACTTAACTGTCCGGCTCTTGGATCGTTTTCAATTAACTGCTTGAGTGTAGAGGTGCCATCGCCCGTCACCATAGGGGCATACTTGAGAGTGATCGAGATGATTTCACCTTGACGACGGTTTGGATAACGGACGTAAAAAAGCCCAGCTTCAGCTTGATAAGGCGCTTTTTCCTGCAGCAGAAAACGAGCACCCTGAGGAAAGGATGATATGTATTCTTCGAGTTGATCTTGGGTGTTGATCAGCTTCACGCCAGCACCTCGACAACCAAGATCAGGCTTAGCAACGACGGGGAAATCAAGGCTTGATTGGATCAAAATACGACGAGCATCCTCGGCTTGCACTTTGGTGTTGAGATCGGTTTTGGTCAGTGTGATAAAAGGCGAGATCCAGCGCTGACTGGATGATCCAGCAAGGCTCAAGATATCGTGTTTTGACTCTCCCACCATGCCACTAAGCTTAATGCTTGGATTAGCAATGAGCGGCAGCGCCCAGTCAAAATGCCGTAAGCCTTGCATCAAGCTCTGTGCTACCACTGGCGTGTAGAAAAACCAAGCAGGGAGAAACTCATAGGGAGACACGCTACGCACGGTATCTTTTTCGAGTAAAGGCATACCAGCGTTGATTTGATGTGCTGGAATGACGTGAATATCTTGCGGTGAACTCATGATAATCCTCTAGAGTAGGTTTTATTCATTAACCGATTGCTGATAAACAACAATGCGATAGCACACGGGATAACGATCCATTGATATTCAGAGGCTTGCAGCCACGCTGACGTCCCTAAATAGTAGATGGTCGAGAAGACAATGCCAGTCCAGAGCGCAGTCGCACTAATCACGGCGAATAAGAAAGTAGGAAGAGGGATGACGAAAAAACCGCTCAAGGTAAAACCAACCGTGCGCAACCCTGGAACAAAGCGGATGATAAAAAGACTACTGAATGCGTTGTGGCGTAGTTTGGTTCTAAGTGTGCGAAAGTATCGATTGGTCAGCGCTTTGTAACGAACACCTCTAAAGTAACGCCCTGACTTACCGAGGTAGTAAAGCCCTAAGTCACCGGTTGCGATACCGATGAAAATGGCAAGTAGAGCATATTGCGGTGGGATGAGACCTTGAGTCGCTAACCCTGCCGCAGACACAATCGCTAAATCTTCAAGCAGATAAGAGAGCGCAATAATGCCGAGCATTAGCCATAGCAGCGACTCTTCTCCTGAATTTAACCATGTTTGAATACTTTCGACGGTGCCCATCAAATGTCCCTATCTATCCTATAGATGAATGGCTTATTGACCACTCATTGAGTGTAGTAAATGAAATAGACACGGGCAGTGGATAAAAACTTGCAGTGAGCTGTGGGATTTTTGTGCTTACTGTGCACGCTAGGGCGTTGAAATGGGGTAGGGAATTGTGAATTTATGGGTTGAGGGACTTGCTTGAAATTAAACGCTATTGATGATTAACGTACAGAAAAATAAAGACTTTTACAGGGGCGATTTACCAATATGAAAAAAGGCTGAATCGTTAAATTCAGCCTTTTGAAACATTAACTAAAGATTATTGAAAAATCTTATTTAGTTAGGTCGATTTGGTAAACACCGAAGCCAACATCATCAGTCGCAACGCGTTTCATTGGGTATTGACCCTTTTCTTTGATGAACTGTGCTGCTTTCTCACTTGGCGATGTTTCAAAACGGATGTCTAGCTTCTTGCTCGTTTCGATAGGAGCGAAAGACCAGTTGTTGTCCGCTGTTGGGCTGACTTTACCTTGCTCTTTGCTCACGCGAGAGATGTAGTTTGCTAGAACAGTACGGTTTTCGTCTGGTGCATCAAAAGCGATGTACTCAACACCTGTGCCCGGGAACTTCGCGCTGTATGCACGGTAGTTGTTGGTTGCAATCAAGAAATCTTGTTCCATATCGATTGGCTGACCTTGGTAAGTCAGGCCTACGATACGCTCAGATTCTGGGTTAACCACTTTACAGTTCGCGTCGTATTTCGCAGGTTGTGTCACATCGATTTGGTAGTTCACACCATCGATAACATCAAAGTTGTAAGTACGGAAGTTATCCCACTCGATCAATGATTGTGGAGCCGTAGAGTTAGCGTCGATTTGGTTGAACTGACCTGCAGAACACTCTAGCCACTCTTTCACTTCTTTACCTTTTACCTTCATCGCAACAAGCGTGTTAGGGTATAGGTATAGATCTGCTGCGTTACGGAAAGTCAGTTGACCAGCTTCTACTTCAGTGAAGTTTGCTGGGTCATTCTTACGGCCGCCCGCTTTAAATGGTGCCGCTGCAGAAAGTACTGGTGTGCCGTCTAGATCTGGGTCACCTTGAATGAAGCGCTCAACGTAATCTTTCTGTGCAAGGTTAACGATTTGAACTGTAGGATCGTCTTGTACCAGTGATAGGAAGCTGTACATCACGTCGTCAGCTTGGCCAATTGGCTGGTTTACAAAGTCACGAGTACCCGCGTGATCTTTTTCTAGTGCAGTTACGATGCCTTCATCAGCTGCAGCCAGTGATTTCTTCTCTACTTTGTCGTAGATAGGACGCGCTTCAGATTGACCTTTTACTACTTCCCATTTGCCGTCTTTCTGTGCCAGCGTAAGGTCCATAATACCTACGTGGCTACCCCAACGGCCTGGCATAACCGCAGCAACACCGTTCATTGTGCCCGCTTGGTTATCAACGCCTTGGATGTTGTCAAAACCTTTGCCTGGGAATACTGCGTGAGAGTGACCAAATGCAATCGCATCGATGCCTTCTACTTCAGATAGGTAAAGCGTTGAGTTCTCTTCGCCTGCTTTGTATGGGTCTTGAGAAACGCCAGAGTGAGGGATCGCAACGATAACTTCTGCGCCTTCAGCCTTCATTTGAGGAACCAGTTCATTCGCCGTCTCTAGGATGTCGCGAGCGATAACCTTGCCTTCAAGGTTCTTCTTATCCCAAGTCATGATTTGTGGTGGAACAAAACCGATGTAACCCACTTTTACTTCATGTTCTACACCTGCAGTATCTGCAAATTTGTGCGTTTTGATAATGTATGGCGTGAAGTAGTGCTCTTTCGTTTCCGCGTCGTAAACGTTAGCGCTGATGTATGGGAAATCTGCGTCGTTGATTGACTCTTCTAGGAACTCAAGGCCGTAGTTGAATTCGTGGTTACCGATGTTTGCTGCATCGTAATCTAGCTGGTTCATTGCTTTGTATGCTGGGTGTACTTCACCTGCAACGATGCCTTTGTCTGCCATGTAGTCACCCATAGGGCTACCTTGCAGCAAGTCACCGTTATCAACAAGAATGCTGTTTGTTACTTCGCTTTGAGCTTCTTTTACAAGAGTTGCAGTACGCGCCAAACCGATCTTTTGCGATGGCTTGTCTTTGTAGTAGTCGTAATCCATTAGGTTAGTATGAATGTCAGTCGTTTCTACGACGCGCAGCTTGATTACTTCATCTGTGTCTGGGGTGGTTGTACAGCCAGCTAGAGTAAAACCTAGTCCAGCCAGTACCGCTAGCGATAAAGGTTTCATTGCAACTTTCATTATGGAGCTCCAAGATTGGATGGGGAAGAATTTGTTGCGTAATGTAACAAAGTGGGATGAAACAATGAGTACAACATGTGTTAATTCGTGATATGGATCTATTACTTTATGCTGTTCTGCCACCCTTACCTCAAACCGTTCAAACCATACACAACAAGCGTTTATTAAAGGTAGTTCATTCATTTTTATAAGGAATAAATGTTACAACTATTCCTTATCAGCTTTTCGAATAAAAAATGAAATTTTAGAATTTCCAGTAATATGAGAGGCTCGTCATAATGCTTTCATTGAGGGCGCATTGGGCTCAAATGCATCGCAAAGAATTTGTGTTGTTATCCAATACGCCAATTCACATCACGGTGAATGAGTTAACTCCCATGCTTGGTTGAACCAAGTATTGCATCGCTCGTGATACGAGCCTTAAAGGAAGCACTGAAATGGACCAAGAACGTTTAACCCACCTAAAACAGCTTGAAGCGGAGAGTATACATATCATCCGTGAAGTGGCGGCTGAGTTTGATAACCCAGTGATGATGTACTCCATCGGTAAAGACTCTTCTGTGATGCTTCACCTAGCTCGCAAAGCGTTTTATCCGGGCAAAATCCCTTTCCCTCTTCTACACGTGGATACCGATTGGAAATTCCGTGAAATGATAGAGTTTCGTGATCGCACTGCTGAGAAGTACGGCTTCGATCTTTTGGTTCACAAGAACCCTGAAGGTTTAGCAATGGGTTGTAGCCCGTTTGTACACGGCTCATCAAAGCATACCGATATCATGAAGACTCAGGGTTTGAAGCAGGCGTTAAACAAGTACGGTTTTGATGCTGCCTTTGGTGGTGCTCGTCGTGACGAAGAGAAGTCGCGTGCGAAGGAGCGTGTTTACTCTTTCCGTGACAAGAACCATACATGGGATCCAAAAAACCAACGTCCAGAGCTATGGAAAACCTACAACGGTCAGGTAAACAAAGGCGAGAGCATTCGTGTATTCCCGCTTTCAAACTGGACTGAACTGGATATCTGGCAATACATCTACCTAGAAAATATCGAGATTGTACCGCTTTACCTTTCAGAGAAGCGCCCAGTTGTTGAGCGTGATGGCATGCTGATTATGGTTGATGACGACCGCATGGAGCTGCAAGAAGGTGAGGTGATTGAAGAGAAGAGTGTGCGTTTCCGTACTCTCGGTTGCTACCCACTGACAGGGGCAATTGAATCTGAGGCTAATACATTAACAGGCATCATTGAAGAGATGCTGGTGGCGACATCCAGTGAGCGTCAAGGGCGAGCGATCGACCACGATCAATCAGGCTCAATGGAATTGAAAAAGCGTCAAGGTTATTTCTAAGGATCTAAGGAAAGAAAAATGAATAGTGCAGTAGAAGCTGAATTGGCTGAACTTGGGATCGAAGGTTACCTAAGTCAGCACCAACATAAATCGATGCTTAGATTCCTAACCTGTGGTTCGGTTGATGATGGTAAGAGCACTTTGATCGGTCGCTTGCTCCATGACACCCAACAGATCTATGAAGATCAACTAGCAGCGGTTCATAACGATAGCCAACGTGTAGGTACAACAGGTGAGAAGCCAGACTTAGCACTACTTGTTGATGGCCTGCAAGCTGAGCGTGAGCAAGGTATCACCATTGATGTGGCGTACCGTTATTTCTCGACTCAAAAACGTAAGTTCATTATTGCGGATACCCCAGGACATGAGCAGTACACACGTAACATGGCTACTGGTGCATCGACGTGTGATCTAGCTGTGATCTTGATTGATGCGCGTAAAGGCGTACTGGATCAAACTCGTCGTCACTCGTTCATTTCTAACCTGCTGGGTTTGAAGCACTTTGTGGTTGCGGTTAACAAGATGGATCTCGTGGAATACTCACAAGATCGCTTTGAAGAGATTCGCGATGAATACCTAGAGTTTGCGGAAAACCTAGAGGGTGAAACTAACATTCAGATCCTACCGGTTTCAGCGTTAGAAGGTGCCAACGTTGCAGCGGCGAGCAAAGAGCTGGCTTGGTTTGAAGGTCCATCGCTACTTGAAGTGCTTGAGAACGTTGATATCGATCAGAAACGCTCAGCAGGCGAGTTCCGCTTCCCTGTTCAATACGTGAACCGTCCAAACCTAGATTTCCGCGGTTTTGCCGGCACGATTGCTTCTGGCAGCGTAAAAGTCGGTGATGAAATCAAGGCACTTCCTTCAGGTAAAACCTCGAAAGTGGCACGCATTGTTACTTTTGATGGCGACCTAGAGTCGGCGCAGGCTGGTCTTGCTGTGACTTTGACGCTTGAAGACGAAATCGACATCAGTCGTGGTGACTTGATTGTGCTTGAGAATGCTGAAGTCGCATCTACCAATCACATTCTGGCGGACGTGGTATGGATGACGGAGCAAGCTCTGCAACCGGGTCGTGAGTACGATATCAAAATCGCTGGCAAGAAGACTGTAGGTCAAGTGACGGCTGTTCGTCATCAATATGACATCAACAATCTTGCGACTCATGAAGCATCAGAGCTGCCTCTCAATGGTATCGGTCTGTGTGAGTGGTCACTGAACGAGACCGTGGCACTGGATAAATACCGTGATAGTGCGGATACCGGTGGCTTTATCGTGATTGACCGCCTAACCAACGTCACTGTTGGTGCAGGTCTAATCCGTGAACGTTTAGATTCTGTTGAGCAGAAAGTCGGTGACTTCTCAGCGTTTGAAATCGAGTTCAATGCTCTGGTTCGTAAGCACTTCCCACACTGGGATGCCAAAGATATCAGTCAATTACTTAAGTAATCATACCAATCACAGTAAATAAATGATCAGTAATAGCGCAGAAAAAAGGCTTGAGAACAAGGCAGGATTTTTCGATAAGTAGTTATTCTACAATCAAAAATTCTAACGCAGTTATCGAGCATTTTAACAAGCTAGGGCGAGCAGTTATTTACTACGATTGGTATCAAGTCTCGATGTAAAGCAATAGGCGGGAGCTTCGGCTCTCGCTATCCAAGGACAGGTATATGTGGCAACAAGGATTTGTATTAGCGCTATTGCTTGGCATCGTAACTTGCCTTCTAACGACGCGTATTAAGCCGAGCTTTATTTTTGCTGGTGCAGCTTTCATTGCGTTTATGGCTGGAATGATTGATGTATCCAGTCTGGCAGGCAACTTCACTAACTCTTCACTACTCACTTTAGTGTTGCTAATTCTCGCTTCAAGTGCGTTGGAGAAAACTCGCTTAATCAGCTGGGTAAGCCGAAACATTTCAGAAGGTCGGCTTGGTACAGTGGTGGCAAAGTTGGGTGTTTCCACAGCGTTACTTTCTTCCTTTACTAATAATACTGCTGTTGTCGTGTCATTGATCGGTGCGATCAAACGCAATCAGCAACATGCACCCTCTAAGCTACTGATCCCACTTTCGTACGCTGCGATTTTGGGTGGAACCCTGACATTGATCGGCACCTCAACCAACTTGATCATCAACAGCTTTGTTGAAGATGCAGGCTTACCGAGTTTGAACTTCTTTACACCGACGTTGATCGGTTTGGCGGTATTGGTCGGTGGTGTGTTGATCTTGATCCCACTGAGTTACTTCCTGCCTAGTTACGATGATGGTTCACAAGATGAATTGCCTTATTTCTTGGAGGCTCGCGTTGAACCCGGTTCACCGCTGGTGGGACGTAGCGTAAGTGAAAATAACCTTAGAGCACTGCGTAAGCTGTTTCTTGCGGAAGTGATTCGTGATGGTAAGACAACGGCTTCAATTGACCCAGACTTCGTGCTACAAGCACGCGATCGCCTTTTGTTTTGTGGCGATGTCGAGAGTGTTGCAACTCTGCAAGAGATCCAAGGACTAACACTGTTTGGACAACATCACCTTAATGGTCAGAACTTTGTTGAAGTAGTGGTAAGTTCATCGGCGAGTGTGTGCAATAAGACATTGAAAACCAGCCAGTTTAGAGACCGTTTTGACGCGGTAGTAGTAGCGATTCGCCGTGGCCATGAACGCCTTGAAGGTGGGTTGGGAAACATCACGTTAACGGCAGGTGATACGTTAGTGCTAGTACCGGGCAAACGCTTTGAAGAGCAGCGTCAGCAACACAGTAAAGAGTTTGTGTTGATGAATGATTTGGACTCGAGCGCTAAACTGGATGCGGATAAATCAGCCTTGGTTTTACTCGGATTTGCCGCTGTAATTGGCTTAGCGTTGGCCAACATGCTGCCGATCATCAAAGGGTTAGCAGGTTTTCTATTACTGTTGGTTGCGTTTGGAGTGGTACAGCTGAACGAGCTAAGACGTCGTTTCCCAGTTGATATTGTGGTGATCGTTGGTTCAGCATTGTCGATTGCACAATTGATGATCTCATCAGGTTTGTCTGAGCAGATGGGGCTGATGTTTATTGAAGCTTTTAATGGTTGGGGTGTGTTTGGTGCGCTGGTGGCGACCTATTTGATGACCTTAGTTTTGACCGAGCTAGTGACAAACAACGCCGCCGCTGCACTCTCTTTTCCTATCGGCTACAGCATGGCAGTTGGCTATGGTGTTGATCCTATGCCATTTATTATGGCGGTTCTGTTTGGAGCGAGTGCGAGTTTCATCTCCCCTTATGGCTATCAAACCAACTTATTAGTGTACAGCGTGGGCAACTACCACCTGACAGATTACCTGCGTATCGGCATTCCGATTTCTATAGTTTATTCAGGGCTTGTTCTCACGCTAATCCCTTACTTTTTCCCATTTTAATGCTGTTTATTTAAAGGACTAATTATGACCACTGCAGTGAAACCAAAAGACGAGAATATCGTGTGGCATGAGCACTCTGTTGATAAAGCGTTTCGCTCTCAACTTAAGTCACAAAAACCTGCGGTATTGTGGTTTACGGGGTTATCGGGTTCAGGTAAATCAACGGTTGCTGGCGCGTTAGAAACACGTTTAGCGCAACTGGGTTACCATACTTATCTTCTGGATGGCGATAATGTTCGTCATGGATTGTGTAGCGATCTCGGCTTTTCTGAGCAAGATCGTCGAGAGAACATTCGTCGTATTGGTGAGCTTGCTAAGCTGATGGCCGATGCAGGCCTCATCGTACTTTCTGCTTTTATCTCTCCTCATAAAGCGGAGCGTGAGTTGGTACGAAATCTATTACCAGATGGTGAGTTTTTAGAGGTTTACGTGAATACGCCAATTGAGGTGTGTGAGCAGCGTGACCCTAAAGGGCTTTATAAGAAAGCGCGAGCAGGGGAGATCCCGAATTTCACTGGTATCAGTTCGGTATATGAGGCACCTGAAACGCCAGAAATCGATCTACCTGCTGGCGATAAGACATTGGATGAACTTGTGGAACAGTGTATTGAAGCGCTAGAAGCCCGCAAGATTATTGCTAACTAACACTAAATTATCGTCAACTAACTCTATGTAGCCTTGGTTCATCACCAAGGCTATGTTGTTTTATACGGTGTGGTTTACGCTGCCAGGTTTTGCTTCGGCTTGCACCGTAAACTTCTGACTGAGCAGGGCGATGAGCTGCTCATAATAGGCACTATTTGGCTTATTGCCGAGCAGTACACACAGCTCATTCCCCGTTGGACTGAAGCGATAGTAGACCAACTTCACCCCTTTTGAGAGCGGTGTAATTGCCATCTGTTTACCTTGGTAGGTGAGATTGAGTGCTGGATCGAAATCGATCTCTCCCGACTCCAATTCAGTACCATGCAGAATGCCTAGCTCAATAAGATGCAATAAGCTTGAGTAGGGCAGGTTATGACTGCCTAAGTTGATGGTGCTAGCCCCCGTTCTTTTCCCAAAACTGAATAAGCCCGCCTGGGTTTTGAAACCGAGTAGCAGCTTGCGGCTATTGTCGCTGCCAAAGCTACACGCTAATGAAGCAGCACGTTGCAGAGTCAACGCCTCTTTAGGGGTCATATCTTGCAGGATTTGCAGCGCCTTCATTGAGGTCGACCCCGGGTTAGTTACCTCTCTCTTTAACACTTGAGCCCACAGCCTCTGCATCGAGCTGTTGTGGATCTCTTGAGCCATATCGAAGAACCGATACAGCCAATCTTGATCAGGATCGCCAGCCGCTTCATCTTTGCAGGACATATGTGCTAGTTTCAGAATCTGCTCAAGGTTCTTCTGACGCAGCTCTTTGCGCTTTTTCTCTCGCAGCAGTGCCCGTTCTATCAGTGATTTCTCTGCTTTATCAGATGTTTTACTTTCTGGGCTAAGCAATGCATCCAAACCAAAGTTCTGGGCGATATTGAGCATTCGACTGGCGCTGTCGGCAATATGGGGCTTTTTCTCTTGCTTTGGAGCAGTGTCATTCACATGTTCAATGATCACGGGCTGTTGCGAGTCAGACATAGCGATACCTACAAACCTTAAGACAGAAATGTAACTGGTTAAAATGTAACTCTTTATGGAACTTGTGACTAGGGGCTGTCGATCTTTCGAGACTAAATTTGTTCAGATGGATGCGCCTAGTCAAAATTGTTTTAGGCTCAGAAAGGGGCGAGTAACTTCAATATTACGAATAAAGTTGAAGGATTAAACAAAATTTACTTTTTATGATGATAATAAAATGTTAAATTTGTTGTGTAATCCAAGGAGGAGTTATGAATCAGGTGAATGATAATAAGCTGAAAAAACAGCTGGCAATTGGACTATTACTCGTTAGTTATGTTGCTATCCTAGCGTATCTGTCTAAATACATTGCGTAACCTAGCGATATTTCATCGTTAGAAAATTGTTATAATACCAGTTGCTTATAGAACCTAGCTTATAAATGTTGCCTATAAAAAATGGCAGCCCAAGTGAGCTACCATCTTCATATTCGTTAGAACGATATCCCTACATATCGTCGTATTCTTCGATTGCTACCCCTTCAATAAGATAGCCAGTCTGCGCCAAATCGTGCGTAATGGTCTCTGTTTTCAGAGTTCCCACTAGATAGATAACATCCCACAGCTGTTGGATCGGTGCGCCTTTTGGAAATTTCACATAGATGATCTGGTTAGGTGGTGGCGGCGGTACGTGAATACATGCCCCGAAATATGGCACCAGTAGAAACTCAGTGATCATATTCTCATCCCCTTCTAGAGGGATAACAAAACCAGGAATCTTTACTTTGCTTCCATTCAGCTCTGGGCGGATAGCACCAAGCTTAGATTGCTGAGGGTTCTCTTGGCTGTGATCGACGGTTGGCATGCCGAAGGGATCGAGCTGAGCGCGTTCCGATTCTGGAATTAGGTCGATCCATTCCAAAGTAAGGACTGATTCCTCTGATGATGGTGCTTCTGCGTATGCGGTTGTCGCAAACGGAAACAGAAGCAACCCAAGGATCAGCAAGAGTTTGTGCTGCATAATGTGTTCCTATATTAAATTCGAATGGTCATGCCATCAGCAAGTGATTGACGATACGCGCGGAATGCGGGAATAAAGCCAATGATAATTCCAGCAATTTGAACCATCATAATGAGTTTCCACTCATGTGGTGTGATTGCGGATATTGATATGTTGATACCATAACTTTGTTGCACGATAGGAGCAACTACTGCAATTAAACCAAAGAGCAATCCGACGCCTAACGTAATACCAAGGAAAGTAAGCGCACTGGCTTCACTGATCAATAAACCGAATACGTGTCTTGGTCTCGCGCCCATCGCTCGTAGGATAGCCATCTCTCTACGACGCTCTTGTAAGCTAGTCAGTAGACTGCTGAGCATCCCGAGTAGACCTGCCACAACGACAAAGCCAGATACGACTAGCAGTGCTTGCTCAGCAACCGCCATCATGCCCCACAATTCATGCAGTGCAATGCCTGGCATGATCGCGCTCAATGGCTCTTGTCGGTAGGTATTGATTTCGCGTTGCAGTGCGAATGTTTGAATCTTTGAGTTCAGGCCCAGCATCATTGCAGTGATCTGTTTTGGCTGGAAGTCGTAGGTTTTCAGTGTTTCGGCATCCGGTGTATGACCAAGATTAGCCCCAGATTCCCAACCAACGTGAATGGCTTCAATAGCCTCAAGTGATACGTGCACCGTTTTATCTACCGGTGTTCCTGTTGGCGCAATGATACCGACGATCGTAAATGGTAGGTTGTCGTGGCGGCTGAATGCCACATCACTAATACCATGCGCTAGGATGATTTGATCACCAATCTCATAGTCGAGTTGTTTTGCTACATCCGCACCGATCACCACATCAAACAGCTCATTAAACTTACGGCCCTGTTGTAGAGTAAGTGGTTGCTTACTTCCATAGCGATAGTGCTCAAAGTAGCTGTGGTTGGTGCCCATTACACGGAAGCCTTTATGCGAGTCACCCAGAGAGATTGGAATCGCCCATTTTACCGCTTTATGCTGGCTGAACTCTTGGTAGCTCTTCCAGTCGATGTTATTGGTTGCGTTGCCGATTCTGAACACAGAATAGAGCAGTAGGTTCACTTGCCCAGAACGACCACCGACAATCAGGTCGGTTCCAGAAATGGTATTGGCGAAGCTGCTTTTTGCCTCTGTGCGCACGCGTTCTACACCAAGCAGAAGAATGACGGAAACCGCTACGGTTAGAATCGTAAGAATGGCTGTGGCCTTACGGTTGAGTACACTTTTGAGCGCTAAGTGAGTGATTACTTTCATACGATAGCCTTCGCTTGGTTAACGGTCGTGAGGTCGATGCTGCGAGTGAACAGCTTTTCTAGCGTTGGGTCATGACTCACAAAGATCAGCGTGGAGTTGGCTTGGTCAGCCTGCTCAAGCAGCAGTTCAATGAAGGCTTCTCTGTTGTCATGGTCGAGTGCGGATGTTGGTTCATCGGCAATAATGATTTGTGGATGACCCATTAAAGCTCTTGCGGCCGCTACCCGCTGTTGTTGCCCGATGCTGAGTTCGGTTACGGGCTTATTCATCAATGCCTCTGGGAGTTTCAGTCTCTGTAGAAGCGTTTCAGCCGTGGCTTTTAATTCGTTATTCCCTTGGGTGACATTCTGTTTTCTGATGTTGGAAAACTGACAAGGTAGGGTCACGTTGTCCGTCACTGATAGGTATGGCAGCAGGTTAAATTGTTGGAAGATATAGCCTATATGGTCGGCTCTAAACTTGTCGCGTTGACGTGGCGATAGTTGGTTAAGGTCTTGACCTAAGATGGAAACTTCACCTTGTTGTGCTTGATTTATCCCCGTTAACAACCCTAGTAGTGTCGACTTGCCACAACCACTTGGTCCTTTAATAAAAAGGTGCTCTTTGGCATGGATATGAAGAGAGGGTATTTCGAGCGTTGGTGGAAGGTCTGGCTTCCAACGGAAACTGACGTTTTCCAATTTAACGACAAGCGATGATTGGTCAAAGGACATATAAGCTCCTACTCGCTAAGCGGTTTTGCTTAAATCGATATTCTAGGGAATTGCTCTATGAATCACTACTTGAGCGACTCTGGTTGTATGAGAGCAAGGCAGCCAAGTGAGTGCTCACTTGGCTGCTGTACGTTGTGTTTCTATATCAATGAAATATTAGAAACGGAAGCTAGTGTTGCTTGGCGTTAGCTTCTGTTGAGTCTGTGCGCGATCCGTTAATAGGTTCACAGTAATAGACTCTGTATTGGCAAAGTTAGAGAACCATTGTGTTTCAACTGTGTCTAGCTTAGCCACGTTTGAACATTGGTAGTGGTATTCGATTGTGAACTCACCGTGGCCACCTGCAGCATGGTCGTGGTCGTGACCTTCGTGGTCATCATGATCGTGTTTATCGTGGTCGTGACCTTCGTGGTCATCATGATCGTGTTTGTCGTGGTCGTGACCTTCGTGGTCATGATGATCGTGCTTGTCATGGTCGTGACCTTCGTGGTCATCATGATCATGTTTGTCATGGTCGTGACCTTCGTGGTCATGATGATCGTGTTTGTCATGGTCGTGACCTTCGTGGTCATCATGATCATGTTTGTCGTGATCGTGACCTTCATGGTCGTGGTCATGGCCTTCATGATCATCTTCACCCAAAGTATGAGTCACAGATTTGTACTCTAGCGTACAATCCGCGCCTTCAAACGCGAATAGCTTGCTCGGTTGGTTCAGTAGTGCTGTTGCTTTTTCTAGTGCCGCCACTTGCTCTGGTGTTTGCGGCGCGTGCTCAAAACCAACAACGTCTGCACCCGGAGCGGTTACTTCAACCAAAAGCTCTTGGCCGTCTTGAGCGATATTGACTTCAACCTCTCCGTGAACGTGAGCATCATGAGAGCGAAAGTGATCCTCGGCGATAGCGGTAGCAGATACTGTCATGCCGATAACAACGGCTAAAATAGAAGGTTTCATTGGGTATTCCTAAATAAAAAGATAAATTAAAAACAGATTAAATGATTAAGTCATCTTCATGGGTGGTGAACGGGCGAGATAAGCAAAGTACAGTCTTTGTAGCTTACGAGCTGGTTCATTGGATAGGACAATGAAATCGATATTTAATTCAGGAAGTTGTGGTAAATCGTGCGCGAACCCCAACTGACTGGCTGAAAACAGTTCACATTGATGGTGAGCGTGATGTTCCGGATCGGCATCTACGATGTGGTGCGCCACGGACCACGACAACATGATCATTAACCCGAGCATGCAAAGGACTGAACGTCTAATTGTGAGTGAGTGGGCTCGCCAGATCATGATGAGTTAAACCGAAAAAGAAAAAGGACGTTGTTATAATATAACAACGTCCTTTCAAGAAATCTCGTAAAGAGAGTAATTATTATTAAAGATTTGCTTTAATAAGTTGAATAACTTCAGAGACTTCGGTTTCGTTTAACGCCCCTTCTTTTACAAACAGGACCTTACCTTGTTTGTCTTGAACGATAATTGCAGAGCTCTCCTCTTTTAGAGCCCAAGCCGATGCCGCGGTACCTTCTTCATCCAGTACCATTGAAGACCAAGGAAACTCTTCCTTGCTGCTCTCAGCTGAAGATTTTACAAAAGATCCAGTACCCCAAATCGCATCATCTTGGTTGATGATGGTCGTGGTTTGGTATGCATCTTCTGGGAATTTAGACGCGGTAATTGCTGCCATTAGAGGCGCGTTGAGCTCTTTAGAGCTGCTGCGTCCGGCAATCGCTTGAACAACGCGAACTTTACCTAGCATGTCTGTGGTTGCCCAAGCTTGATAGCCTGTTGAACCGTCATTTAGAGTGATTTCACCGTGAGCAGTGACGCTAACCGGTGGTAGGGTTTCGCCGACAGATAGGTTGTGAGCATTGGCGAAGATTGGAGAGGCTGCAGCTAATAAAGCCAGTAGAGTTTTGTTTTTCATTATATTTTTGTTCCGCTTGTTGGTTTGCCCTCGAAGTATAATATGAAATAAATAAAATGCCTCGCTTACTTTTTTATCGTACGTCGTTGAAAGGTGTTGCGGAGTTGTTACTAAAGGGTATAATGCAACTATATCAAGGGAATCGACAGATTTTCTTGCTGTCAGCCAACGGAAATGGCTGTTATTTGTGCTTTGCTCAAAAGTGAAGAGCTGATCACAAACTGTTGTACTCAAAGGAATTGAGGTTGTCTATGCTACGTAAATTTTCTACTTACCGCCCTCGTCAAGTGGCGCGTTTCGTTAAAGTCCTGTTCAAAGGTCAATTCAGCATCGAAGGTATCGGTGAATTCAGATTCGACCAAGGAAAAGTCCTTCTTCCTGAAGTGACGGATCAAAAAAAACTTAATGTATTTAAAGAAGTGAATGGCACCATCGCTTGCATGTCGATGTAGTATGCATTGATTTCAGTGATTGGAATGAAAGGGCTTGATGTATCAAAGCCCTTTTTTGTTTGTATCGGTTAATGATTTATTTACTGAGGTGGGAAGCAGACTCCAGTTCCGCCTAATCCGCAATAACCGTTTGGATTTTTAGCAAGATATTGTTGGTGGTAATCTTCGGCATAGAAGTACTCTCCGGCTGGTTGTACCTCCGTTGTAATCTCTGAACCTCGCGCAGCTTGCATCGCTTGTTGATAGCTCTGCTTTGAAGATTCAGCAATGGATTGCTGTTCGCCGCTAAAGGTGTAGACCGCAGAACGGTATTGAGTGCCGAGATCATTTCCTTGACGCATGCCTTGGGTTGGGTCATGGCTTTCCCAGAAAGTTTTAAGCAGTGCTTCAAGAGGTAAGATACTTGGGTCAAAGACCACACGCACGACCTCCGTATGACCTGTTTGACCTGTACAGACTTGTTGGTATGTCGGGTTATGAGTGAAGCCGCCAGCATACCCTACAGAGGTTGAAACGACCCCTTCAAGTTGCCAGAACAAACGCTCAGCACCCCAAAAACATCCAAGGCCAAGCAGTATCTCTTGTTGCCCTGAAGCGGGTGGAGCAAGCAAATCACTTTGATTAACGAAATGTGGTTCTGAAACTGTGATTGGGTATGGGTTCCCGGGCAAGGCTGTTGCTTCAGAAACCATTTGTTGTTTATTGAGCATTGCTATGTTCCTTTTAGAGGTATATATACGCGTTAACTGTCTTTAAATATACGAGTAACTCTTTAAATTAGACCGTTTTATTGCTTGAATTATTACAGACGCGCTATTGAATTAGCGGTATGATTTCCCTTTGATTCTTAACGTATTGATAACTTCTCCCAATTAATCATGATAAGAAAAACTTTACCAGTTCTGATTGGCACCTTGCTCTCCTCAAGCTTTGCCTTTGCCGATGTCTCTCTTGAAATTGAGGGGCTGGATGGGGCACTTGAAGATAATGTCGATGCCTACCTGAGCGCTATTCCGGAAGAAGAGTATTCTGTATCTCTGCGTTTTCAATCTCGTTTAGAATCAATGATCAAAGAAGCGGTGAGTGCTTTAGGTTATTACCACCCTGAAATCACCTTTACGTCTTCTGAAGATGACAGCGAACTCTTGGTGAACGTAAAGCCTGGTGAGCCTGTTGTTATCTACACCTCTGATATCGTTATCTCCGGAGAAGCGGAAAACGATCCTGACTTCTTAGCCCTCGTTGCAAAAAGCAATCTTCAAAAAGGCAAGGTGCTGAATCATAGTCACTACGACTCGCTCAAATCATCAATGCGTAACTTAGGGTTAGCCAAGGGATACTTTGATGGTAACTACGAACTGAGTCGTCTTGAGGTTGCCCCTGAACTTAATCGTGCCTATGTTCGTTTACATTACGACAGTGGTATTCGTTATCATTTTGGTGAAACGACCGTAACAGGCAGTCAGATTGAAGAAGATAAGGTTCAGTCATTGAAGCCGTTTGAGCAAGGTCAGCCTTATGAGATCGCCAAGGTCGGTGAATACAATCAGAACTTGTCCAATACCGATTGGTTCTCTTCTGTATTTGTTGAACCCGACCTTGCCGAATTGGGTAGTGGTCGTGAAATACCAATGAAGGTGAGCTTAGCGCCTCAGGCTCGAAATCAGCTCGAAACAGGTATTGGTGTCTCTACCGACTTAGGGGTTAAAGGCAGCCTGAAGTGGAAAAAGCCGTGGGTGAACAGCAGCGGTCACAGCTTCAATAGCAGCCTGTCGATCTCGAAGCCAGAACAGACCATTACTGCCAGCTACAGAATACCGCTTGACGACGTACTCAATGACTACTATCAAGTTACTTACGGTATGAAGAATGTCGATAATCGAGATACCAAGAGCTTGGAATCCAACCTGAAACTTGAGCGTTTTTGGCGTTTAGATAACGGTTGGCAGCGCACGGTGTTTGTTCGTTATCTATTGGAGAACTATGAACAAGGCCTACAAGATGATGTTGCGCAGTTTGTGTTGCCGGGTATCTCTTTTTCTCGTACGCGCACTCGCGGTGGCGCGATGCCGATGTGGGGTGATAAGCAGACCATAATGCTAGAAGCGGGTGATGATTCGCTGCTTTCTGAAACTAAGGTGATTCGTTTTCAGGGCAGGACGGCTTGGATTCGTAGCCTTGGCGAAAACCATCGTGGCCTAACGCGCTTAGAATATGGTGCCAACTTTGCGGATGAGTTTGAAAAGCTATCTCCATCTCTGCGATTCTTTGTGGGTGGTGATAATAGCCTTCGTGGTTATGGGTATGAGTCTATCTCACCTGTAGATGAGAGCAACGCTCTAACTGGTGCGAAGTTTATGACCACTGCAAGCTTTGAGTACCAATATCGTCTTTATGGCAACTGGTGGGGGGCGATGTTTTATGACATCGGTGATGCCTTCAATGATACGCCTGATTTAAAAGCGGGTACCGGTGTCGGTATCCGTTGGGCTTCTCCGGTAGGGCCTGTGAGTCTTGACTTTGCTTGGGGGCTGGATGCCGACCCAGGTGATGAATTCCAAATACATTTCACTTTAGGACCTGAGTTATGATTAAAGTGATCGGCAAAATTTTCAAATGGTCTTCGATCTCTATCGTCTCTATTTTGCTGCTTATCTTGACCTTAGTTGGTCTCGCTCTATTCACCAATCCGGGCTTAAATGCCGTACTTTGGGGGGCTGAAAAGGCTTTACCACAACTCAAAGTTGAGAGCACTAAAGGCGCGCTTTTCCCTCGTTTTAGCCTTCATAACGTCCAATTTGTCGATGAAAGCCTGCACATCAACACTCAACTCGACAAGATTGAGTTGGCGATCAATCCAAGATGTCTGTTGGACCCTCAAGTCTGTGTTGATGAGCTGACTCTACGAGGGCTCGATTTCGCCTTTACTGAATTGCCGCCACCATCGGAGGAAGAGCTAGAACCAACTGAGCCACTAACCTCTATCTCGACGCCATTACCTATCACGTTGAATCGAATCAACTTTGAGGATATCTCTCTCGATATTCTGGGAAACAAGATCGATTGGCAACGTTTTTCAACGGCGATGAATATGAAGGGGGACGTGTTAACTATCTCTCCTACCGTATTCGATGATCTTTCCGTTAAGCTCGCTGAAAAAGAGCCTTCGGTTGAAGAGGATGCAAAACCGGAAACGGCTAAGGAAGCTGAAGCGATTGTTTTACCAGAAGTATGGATTCCGTTGACGGTCGCTCTGGAACGCTTTGATTTGAATCGCTTTAAACTTGAACAAGAGACGCCAATCATCGTCAATCACCTAGGGCTTGAAGCGAAAGTGGGTGAACATGATGTCGATGTACAAGCACTTGAGCTGGATATGCCACAGGCTGAGGCAGACCTTAAAGCAAAGGTACAACTGAAGGGCGGTTATCCTCTTGAACTTGACCTCTCAGCCCTAGTTAAAGAGACCGACGTGGCGGGGCAGAAGCTCCAACTATCAGCAAAAGGTAGTGTGGAAGAGCTAACGCTGGATGCTACGCTATCGGAGTTGATTGAAGCAAAGCTATTGGGCGAGCTTAAACCTTTAGAGCCAACACTGCCTTTTGATCTCGAATTGAATGACGGTAAAGCGCAATGGCCATTGAAGGGCAATAGTGACTATCAGGTTGCCATTAAACAGTTAAAAACCAACGGTTCATTGGAAGGTTTTCAGCTAAACCTAGACGCCAACGCCAAGGGTAAAGATATTCCAAATATCAGTCTTGATGTTGAAGGTGCAGGTAGCACTGAGCATATTGATTTACAGCGCCTTGATATTGCGACTTTGGGCGGGCATGTCACTGGTGCAGTTAAGGCCAACTGGAAAGAACTAGTGAACTGGCAGGCCGACATTGGTTTGCAGCATATTCAGCCCGGTTTGCAATGGCCAGAAGCTGAAGGGGACATCAGTGGTAACCTCAAGACATCTGGCAGCTTAACTGAGGCAGGTGGCTGGCAAGTGGAGCTACCAACTTTAGATATCGATGGCATCTTAAGAGAGTACCCACTCAACATTAAAGGTCAGCTCTCTGCATCAGATAAAGCAGCCTCCGGGGAACCGAGTGTTGAAACTTCAGGGCTTCGCCTATCGCACGGTGTCAATGCGATTAATGTGGTTGGTAAGCTGGATAAGCAATGGGATATGGATGTTGCTATTGATTTTCCAGAGCTGGTGAAAAGTGTCCCTGACTTGAGAGGTACGTTGGTTGGTGATATCGCGCTATCAGGGCCTATGAAAGAGCCAAGTGTCGATTTAGGCCTGAACATTAATAGCGTTAAATGGAAAGACGAAGCAACACTGGACAGTTTAGCTCTGAATGGCTCTGTAACGCCGTTGCCAGCACCTCAAGCAGATATTGTGCTTAAAGCTAATGGCATCAGCTACCAAGAACAAAAGGTGGAAAGTGTTGAGTTAAAAGTGGATGGTGGTGAGAAGAGTCACAAGCTCACTCTGGATGTTGTTTCCGATATCGTATCAACCAGCCTCGCTATCTCAGGTGAATTGGTTCAGAAGCCATCAATGGTTTGGAAAGGTGCACTGGAGCGCGTGACGCTTTCAACGGAGCAGGGACCATGGCGACTTGAGAAGCCCGTGGCTATCACAGCGGATATTGATAAGCAGTTTGCGGATGTCGCGGCACACTGTTGGTTGCAAGCTGATTCAAGTGTCTGTCTGACCGAAGATATTCGAGCGGGCAAATCTGGTACGGCCAAGCTTGCGATTACTGATTTTGACTTTGAACAGGTTAAACAGTTTATCCCTAAGGCAACACAACTAACAGGCTCAGTTAATGTTCAAGCTGAGGCTAAGTGGGATGAGAAACTGGCACCTCAAGTTAGTGCTCAAGTTGAACTGCCAAAAGGGCAAGTCATTCAAGATGCGGGCGAGTCGATCACATTAGGTTGGGAGAGCATTAAAGTAAATGCCAAGCTAAAAGACAATCGACTTGAGGCTGACTGGTTACTTGACGTGACTGATAACGGAGACCTGAGCGGTTCCTTGGTTCTTCCTGATGTAGTTGTTGAAGATAAGCAAGTTGAGGCGGCGCTGCAGCTCAGTACGTTCCATCTTGATTTCTTAGCTCCACTGTTAGGTGAATACAGCCTGTTGCAAGCCAATTTGTCGAGTGATCTTAAGGTACAAGGCTCGCTGATGCACCCGCAAGTCTTCGGCTCATTTGCGGTAGATGACATGCAAATGAAAGGAGACATCACGCCTGTGGATATCAAAGACGGTCGTATTGGGCTCGACTTTGATGGTTACAGTGCCAATCTCGATGCAGCGATTGTTACCCCTGACGGTCAGTTGGACGTTGAAGGTAAAGGGCAATGGCAAGATCTTGAAGCATGGAGCACTCAGGTGCGAGTGTTTGCGGATGACTTGATGGTCGATGTGCCGCCAATGGTCAAAGTGAAAGTTGTGCCAGACATGACGATAGATGTCTCTCCAAAGCTTGCGCGTATTACTGGTGATATTTCACTGCCTTGGGGACGCATTGTTGTTGAAGAGCTACCACCGAGTGCCGTTGGTGTCTCTTCTGATCAGGTTATCCTCAATAAAGATCTGCAACCTGAAGGCGAAACTAAAGTTCCGTTTAATGTCGAAACCAATATTAATATTTCGATTGGTGATGACTTTAAACTTGCAGCGTTTGGCCTTGAGGGTGACCTAGTGGGTAAGTTGAATGTTGCTCAGCGAGACCAAGGGCCGTTCATTACCGGTGAGGTCAACATCGTTGATGGTACCTATCAATCATTTGGGCAGGACCTGATCATCAAAGAGGGCAAGATCCTAATGAATGGTCCACCAGATCAACCTTATGTCGCGATCAATGCGATTCGAAATCCTGACAATACACAAGATGATGTGACGGCGGGGGTTAGAGTGACAGGCCCAGCAACGGAGCCAAAAATTGATATTTACTCCGATCCTTCAATGCCACAAGCCAATGCATTGTCTTACTTGCTTCGTGGACAAGATATCGATGGTGAGGCGGGCAGTGGCTCGATGACTACAACCTTAATCGGCCTGAGTTTAGCTAAGAGCGGTAAAGTGGTGGGAGAGATTGGTGAGGCCTTTGGTGTTCAAGATCTTCAGCTTGATACTGCAGGTTCAGGTGAAGATTCACAAGTCACGGTAAGCGGCTATATTCTCCCAGGCTTACAAGTGAAATACGGTGTTGGTATCTTCGACTCTTTGGGTGAATTCACGGTGCGTTATCGTTTGATGCAGGACCTGTACGTAGAAGCGGTTTCTGGCGTAGACAGCGCGGTAGACCTACTCTATCAATTCGAGTTTGAATAATTGTTTGATTGAGTGGGGTTAGTGATGTCACACCTGGTGTTTGTGTATGGGACGCTGAGAAAAGGGCAGCATAACCACCATTTTTTAAAGCAGAGTAAGAAGTTAGGTGATTGGATAACCCCACCTCAATTTACACTGTACGATTTAGGCCGATATCCAGGCATGATTTTCGGAAAGAAAAAAGTGGTTGGGGAGGTCTATATAGTCAACGACGATGTTTTGGCTTCGCTCGATCGGCTCGAAGATGTACCTATTGAGTACCGTCGTGAACAAATTGAGACTATATTTGGATTAGCGTGGGTTTATTTGTATCAGTTTGATTTAACTGAGCAACGAGAGATTCTTTCTGGTGACTGGTGTAAACGAGAATAAGTCCAAATACAACAAAGCCAGTACGCGAGTACTGGCTTTTTAGTATCTGAGCAAACTAAGCGTTAAGCTTCATCTCGGTTTAGCTCAAGAAACTCTTCTACTTTGTTTACCATGTTCTTTGAACCAACAAAGAATGGTACACGCTGATGTAGTTCAGTTGGCTTGATGTCCATAATACGCTGAACACCATCAGAAGCTACGCCACCTGCTTGTTCCATGATGAAAGCAATTGGGTTGCACTCATATAGAAGACGCAGTTTACCGTTCGGGTGGCTTTGCGTGCTCGGGTACAGGTAGATACCACCTTTTAGCAGGTTACGGTGGAAGTCTGATACCAGAGAACCAATGTAACGTGAAGTGTATGGACGGTTGTCACTAGGCTCATTCTCTTGGCAGTACTTAATGTACTTTTTCACACCCGTTGGGAAACGAATGTAGTTGCCTTCATTGATTGAGTAGATCTTACCTTCATCTGGGATCATCATGTTTTCGTGAGAAAGACAGAAAGTACCCAGCGATGGGTCGTAAGTAAAGCCGTTCACGCCATTACCAGTTGTGTAAACCAGCATAGTTGAAGAGCCGTAGATTACGTAGCCCGCTGCAACCTGCTTGTTACCAGGCTGTAGGAAGTCTTCTTGGGTTGGTGGCGTACCAATAGGTGATACACGACGGTAGATAGAGAAGATCGTACCCACAGACACGTTCACATCGATGTTTGATGAACCATCTAGTGGGTCCATTAGCACCACGTACTTAGCGTTTTTGTTCAACTCTTTGTTGAATGCTACCGCTTCGTCTTCCTCTTCACTCGCTACACCACATACTTGGTCACGAGCTTCCAGAGCTGCTTTGAATTTGTCATTCGCGTAAAGATCAAGCTTCTGTTGTGCTTCACCTTGTACGTTGTCGGTGCCGACAGCACCAGTAATGTCGACAAGACCCGCTTTATTGATTTCTCGGTTAACGATTTTCGCAGCAAGACGGATCGACGATAAAAGGGATGATAGATCACCACTTGCATGGGGAAAGTCACTTTGTTTCTCAACAATGAACTCACCAAGGGTGCGCATCTCAGACATGTTATTTCCTTAAACTTCTCTGAATAATTGGGGGATTCAAGCGCTATTGGGCTGCCTCTTAAGTGGGCATTATTCATCTAGTCGCTTACGTAAATTCTAAGCTTTAGATCTTTTTAATGGTAATGAAGTAAGCGACACAGATCTCACTTAGAATGTCGACTAAATTTGTTTTACATTGTGACTCGCTTTTGTTGGGCGATTCATGATAAGAAATGCACATAATCTTGATTAAGAAATCAGTCTTTTTGCCCGTTTTTTGGAAGCGATATATGCATATTCATATCTTAGGAATTTGCGGCACCTTTATGGGTGGTGCAGCGGTGTTAGCCCGTCAATTAGGTCACAAAGTGACAGGTTGTGATGCCAATGTTTACCCGCCAATGAGTACACTATTAGAGTCGCAAGGCATCGAAATCATTGAAGGTTTTGACCCAAGCCAACTAGAGCCAAGACCTGATCTGGTGGTGATTGGCAATGCGATGAGTCGTGGCAATCCTTGTGTTGAATATGTACTAAATAACAACCTCAAGTACACCTCGGGACCTCAATGGCTACAAGAGTTCCTGCTGCATGACCGCTGGGTTCTAGCTGTTTCGGGTACGCATGGAAAAACCACAACGGCCAGCATGCTGGCATGGATCTTAGAGGATTGTGGTTATGCGCCGGGCTTCTTAGTCGGCGGGGTGTTGGGTAACTTTGGTATCTCTGCTCGCCTAGGTGAGAGCATGTTCTTTGTCGTTGAAGCTGACGAGTATGACAGTGCTTTTTTTGATAAGCGTTCTAAGTTTGTTCATTATCACCCACGCACTTTGGTGATGAACAATCTTGAGTTTGATCATGCGGATATTTTCGACGATCTTGAGGCGATTAAGCGCCAGTTCCACCATTTGATTCGCACTGTTCCAGGCAATGGGCGAATTTTTGCTCCTCAACAGGACCGTGCTCTTGAGGATGTATTGTCTCGCGGCTGTTGGAGTGAAACGGAATTTGCTGGGGAAGAGGCGGATTGGCGTGCGGAAAAGCTAGTCAAAGATGGCTCGCAGTTCAACGTGTTCTTCCAAGGTGAGTGTGTCGGAATGGTTGATTGGCCGCTGGTGGGTGATCATAACGTCAATAATGCTCTGATGGCGATCGCAGCTGCAAGACATGTTGGTGTGACTCCAGATCTAGCATGTGAGTCTTTGGCGAAGTTTATCAATACCAAGCGTCGTTTAGAGCTAAAAGGGGAAGTTGCTGGAGTAACGGTGTACGACGATTTTGCGCATCACCCAACTGCAATTGAACTAACTTTGGGTGGCTTACGTAATAAGGTCGGCAACAACAAAATTATCGCAGTGTTAGAGCCTCGCTCTGCTACGATGAAACGAGGCGTGCACAAAGAAACCCTTGCTGATTCATTGAAGCAAGCAGACAGCACTTTCTTATTCCAACCAGACAACATCGATTGGTCGGTTAAAGATGTCGCAGACGCTTGTCATCAGCCCGCTGTTGTCAGTGACAACCTAGATGCCTTAGTCGCAAGTATTGTTGAGCAAGCGCAATCTGGTGACCAAATTTTGGTGATGAGCAATGGTGGTTTTGGTGGTATTCATCAGAAATTACTTGATGGATTGGCGGCCAAAGGTTAAATACACGCGTTCTAATCGATTTAAGAAGTACAAGAGATCATGACCAAACAGAGTAAAGCGATTACCCTCGCATTCACTGGCGCTTCTGGTGCCCCATATGGTTTGCGCTTACTAGAGTGCCTACTCGCCGCTGACTATCAGGTGTACCTGTTGATATCGTCAGCCGCCAGAGTGGTGCTTGCAACCGAACATGATCTCAAACTGCCTTCAGGTCCCGATGCGGCCAAAGCAGCATTGGTTAAACACCTAAATTGCGACCCTGAGCGTTTGGTTGTGTGTGGTAAAGACGATTGGTTCTCTCCTGTTGCGTCAGGCTCTGCTGCACCGAAGCAGATGGTGGTTTGTCCATGCTCGGCAGGGAGTGTTGCATCAATTGCCCACGGTATGTCAGATAACTTGATTGAACGCGCTGCGGATGTTGTCATGAAAGAGCGCGGCCAACTGCTGTTAGTGGTTCGAGAGACGCCATTCTCGACGCTACACTTGGAAAATATGCACAAACTCTCGACTATGGGAGTGACCATCATGCCCGCAGCTCCTGGTTTTTATCATCAGCCAAAATCGATCGATGACCTTGTCGATTTCATGGTGGCTCGTATTCTTGACCACCTAGGTATTGAGCAGGGTTTAGTACCAAGATGGGGCTACGATCAGCGCCATTAAGGCGAACTTTGTAGCTTATTGGTTAAAATACAATTACAATTCTGCTCACTCATCGGGGAGCTAAACATTCAAATTATGAATGGCGGCTGAGATCAAGTGTCAACTTGGGACCCGTAAACCTGAACCAGATAATGCTGGCGTAGGAATTGAGTTAGGCAGTACTTTTCCATTGTCCTCCCTCAAGCCTGTGCCGCTCAGACCATGGAGAGCGTCCAGTGAAATTTGCATTAACCACTCTTGCTGTTACTACAGTAGCTTCTTTTTCCGCACTAGCGTCCGATAATACTCTAACTGTTTATACCTATGACTCTTTCGCTGCAGATTGGGGCCCGCGTCCTGCTGTCGAGAAAGCATTTGAAGAGAAATGTGGTTGTGACGTGAACTTTGTTGCGCTGGAAGACGGTGTTTCAATTCTTAACCGCTTGCGTCTAGAGGGTGGCAATAGCAAAGCCGATGTTGTGCTTGGTCTTGACCAAAACCTAATGGCGGAAGCTAAGAAAACAGGCCTACTATCTGAACACAACGTCGATACTTCTTCTGTTGTGCTACCTAATGGCTGGGACGACAGCACCTTTGTTCCTTATGATTTCGGTTACTTCTCATTTATCTACAACACAGAAAAGCTATCAAACCCACCTAAGAGCTTGAAAGAGTTGGTTGAGCAGCGTGATGATCTTAAGGTGATTTACCAAGATCCTCGTACTTCAACACCAGGCCAAGGTCTGATGTTGTGGATGAAGTCGGTTTATGGCGACGATGCAACTCAAGCGTGGAAACAGCTTTCCAAGAAAACCGTTACTGTCACCAAAGGCTGGTCTGAGGCTTACTCAATGTTCCTTGAGGGCGAGTCAGATATGGTGCTTTCATACACGACCTCACCGGCTTACCACATCATCGCTGAAAGCGACACTAAGTACGCGTCTGCTGACTTTGCTGAAGGTCACTACACGCAAGTGGAAGTGGCAGCAAAAGTGAAAGGCAGCGATAATGAGAAGCTAGCGGATGAGTTTATGGTATTCATTCTAAGTGACGAATTCCAATCGGCGATGCCAACGGGCAACTGGATGTACCCAGTGACGGATGTCGAGCTACCAAAAGGCTTTGAGCAACTGACGATGCCTAAGAAATCTCTGAGCTTTACTTCTGAAGAAGTGGCTGAGAAGCGTAAGCCATGGATTCGTGAGTGGCAAAACGCCCTGACTTTTTAATTGAGTGCCCAACGTCGGGCATTAAGCCTCTATCTCAATTAGGGGCTAAACATCGAGACAATCACTCTTTATGTTAAAGAATACACCTAAGGTGGGTATCTGGGTCGCATTGACCATTACTGCCTTTGTGGTTTCATCGGTAGGGGCATTGCTTAGCAATGCCCCTTCTCTTGATATCAGCCAAGTATGGTCTGATCCGTACTATTGGCACGTTACCAAATTCAGTTTCTACCAAGCGACGCTATCCATGTTATTGAGCGTCGTATTTGCAGTTCCTGTGGCTCATGCCTTATCTCGCCGCCAGTTCCCAGGGCGTTCTCTGCTGCTGAGATTGTTTGCTTCCACCTTGGTTCTGCCCGTGTTAGTCGGTGTTTTTGGTATTTTGGCTATCTATGGCAACAGTGGTTGGCTGGCAAAACTGCTTCAAGCTGTTGACGTAGAGCTGCCATTCTCCATTTATGGATTGAATGGCATTTTGCTTGCGCATGTCTTTTTCAATTTGCCCTATGCAAGTCGATTGTTGTTACAAGCCTTGGACACGGTTCCAGTGGAGCAACACAAGTTATGTGCACACCTTGGAATGAGTCACTGGGATAAATTTAAGTGGGTTGAATGGCCACGTCTTAAGCAACAGCTACCGCATGTGTGTGGTTTAGTCTTTATGCTCTGCTTTACCAGTTTTGCGACTGTGATGGCATTGGGCGGCGGTCCTAAGTCGACAACTATCGAGCTTGCTATCTATCAAGCGATTAAATTTGATTTTGATCTTCAAGCTGGTGCTCTGTTAGCGATCTGGCAGATGCTACTGTGTGGTGTATTAGCGGTGAGTATTCAACGCCTTTCTAAGCCTGTTTCTGTAAGCGTTGGTCAACTGTCTGAAGCGAAGTTTTTGGTTAAGGACACCTATAGGTCAAAAGCTTGGGACAGCTTTTGGATCATCGTAGCCTCATTACTGGTTTTACCGCCACTGTTGATGGTCATTGTGGGTGGCTTAAACAGTGAAGCGATGGCGGTGTTAACCAGTGAACCGTTTTGGCTAGCGCTATTTAACTCACTGAAAGTAGCGATCAGTGCGAGTGTGATTGCGCTTTTGGTTGGAGTGGTTATTTTGATGACCAGTCGAGCATGGCGCTTGCAAAACAAGACATTTCGCGCAGATAAGATTGAGCTTATTGGCACCATTATTTTGGTAACTCCCGGCTTAGTGGTGAGCACTGGAATCTTCTTGTTGCTGCGTTCAATCACTGATGTGTTTAGCTTAGCCTTTTTTGTTGTGATTGCCGTTAATAGCCTAATGGCGCTCCCGTATGTGATCAAAAATTTAGCTCAGCCGATGCTACACGTTGCCCAGCAATATCAGTATTTGTGCGCGAGTTTAGGTATGAAAGGTTGGCACCGGTTTAAGCTGGTGGAGTGGCGAGCGCTGCGTAAACCTATGGCGCAGGCCTTCTCGATAAGTTTCATGTTGTCGATGGGGGATTTGAGTGCCATTGCACTGTTTGGCAGTGCCGATTTTAGAACTCTCCCTTTGTATCTATTCCAGTTACTAGGCAGTTATCAGATGGAGGCTGCCGCCGTGGTTTCAGTGAGCTTGCTGATCCTGAGCGTTGGCAGTTTTAGTTTAATTGAATTCTTATTTACTCGAACATCTAACCAGAGAGGTGCCTAATGTTAGTGATGCAAGATGTTGATTACCACTATCATCAGGAGCTGTTTCATTTTGATTTTATGGCTGAACAGGGTGATGTTGTTGCCTTGATGGGGCCGAGTGGCGCAGGGAAGTCAACATTGTTGGCATTGATTGCGGGGTTCATTGAACCGTCATCAGGAGCCATTTCGGTCTCCGGTCAATCGCTTGTTGGTTTGGATGCTTACCAGCGTCCACTTGCTATGTTATTCCAAGAGCACAATTTGTTTGCTCACCTTACGGTTAGAGAAAATATCGGCTTAGGGCTGCACCCAGGTCTTAAATTAACCAAAGAGCAGCAACAGCAAGTGCAACAAGCGGCAGAGCAGGTCGGTGTCGATCAGTATCTTGATCGATTGCCGGAGCATCTTTCTGGCGGACAGCGTCAGCGTGTCGCATTGGCTCGATGTTTTGTACAGCCACATCCCATTTGGTTGTTAGACGAGCCCTTCTCTGCGCTGGATCCTTTGTTGCGAGAAGAGATGTTAGCCTTGGTGAAGCAGCTCGCGGCTGAGCGCAATATTACAGTGATCATGGTGACTCACCATTTGGGAGATGCTCGCAGTATTGCCAATAAATTTGCCTTTGTGGCTAAAGGACAGGTGTTGGTTGCGGATGCGATATATGCGCTGACTGCGCAGCATTCACAGCCTGAATTAGCCGCCTTTGTCCGAGCCGGTGAGTAACCCCTAGTTCTAAAATACGGGTCCTAAAATGCGGTTCGGTAATAAATACGCAGATATGAAAAAGGCCTAGCAGAAGCTAGGCCTTTTTGATCGCGTGATGAGTCTTATAGCTCGTCTTGCTTAAGTTCTTTAAGAACTTGGAAGATCTCGCGGTACGCTTTCGCTGGCTTACCTGCTTTTTTCTCTTTGTTTGCTTGACGCGCCAATTGACGTAGACGCTGACGGTCTGCTTCAGGGTGCGCTTCAACAACTTCAGAGATAGCCGCATCACCGTCTTCAACAATACGGTCGCGCAATTGCTCAAGCTTGTGCAGCTCGGCTGTTGCTTGAGAGTGTTTGTTGCGAACCTTATCTAGAGCCGCTTGAATTGGCTCTGGATCTTCGTTACGCATCACTTTACCGATGTATTGCAGTTGACGACGTTTCGCTTCATTTTTAAAGCGTTGTGCATCTTTAATCGCTTCCGCCAAATCTTCAGACAGAGGAAATTTCTCTAGTACAGAAGGCTTAAGTTCTACGAGCTCTTCGCCCAACTTTTGTAGCGCTTCCATGTCCTCTTTCA
This sequence comes from Vibrio sp. R11-SG3-ISO9, assembly GCF_059834255.1. NCBI lineage: Bacteria > Pseudomonadati > Pseudomonadota > Gammaproteobacteria > Vibrionales > Vibrionaceae > Vibrio > Vibrio sp. R11-SG3-ISO9. The sequence continues at coordinate 45,724 of NZ_JCBDGU010000002.1, read as the reverse complement.
TTTCCGTCTTACTTACCCAGATGATTTCTTCTTCTGGTTCCCATGGGGCTTTTTGGTTTTTGCGAGCCATCTTTTCTGCCTATATCACTATCTCAATCGAATATATCCGCTATTTTAGCAAGAATCTTGGGGAGAAAGCGAAATTCTTGTTATCCTACGTAATATTGACCTTCAAAAATAGAATAGATATGGATGTAAAACAGCAAGTCGCTCAGCAACGTGTTGAGTTAGAAGCAGCGGTAGCAAAAGCGTTAGATATGGCTTCAGTCAGTGCGGATGCTGCAGAGGTGGCTATTACTAAATCAACGGGTTTGAGTGTCTCTACACGCATGTGTGAGGTTGAAAACGTTGAATTTAATAGTGATGGTGCCCTTGGTATTACTGTTTATCGCGGCCAACAAAAAGGCAGTGCATCTACATCTGATTTGAGTGAACAGGCGATTGCCCAAACCGTAGCTGCGGCTTTAGATATCGCTCAATACACATCTGAAGATCCTCACGCAGGACCTGCTCCTAAAGAGTTCATGGTAAAAGAGATTCCAGACTTGGATCTATTCCATCCTGATGAGCCAAACCCTGACTACGCAGCTGAGATCGCGATCGCGGCTGAGAAGCAAGCACTCGCGTACAGCGATAAGATCAAGCAAAGCGATGGTGCTAGCTACGATAGCCACTACGGCGTAAAGGTATATGGTAATAGTCACGGTCTGCTTGCAAGCTATGCTTCAAGCCGCCACAGCACCAGCTGTTGTGTGATTGGACAGGGCGTTAACGGTGAAATGGAGCGAGACTATAGCTACACAGTTGCACGTCACCGTGACGAGCTGTGGACGCCTGAGCGTGTTGGTCAAGAGGCGGCAGAGAAGACCATTAGTCGCTTGGATGCTAAGAAGCTACCAACAGGTCAATACCCAATCATGTTTGCAGCCGATGTCGCAACGGGCCTTATTGGGCACCTCGTTATGGCGATCAGTGGTGGCAACCTTTACCGTAAAGCGTCATTCCTGTTGGATCACCTAGGCGAGAAAATCTTACCAGAATGGTTCAATATCTCTGAGCGTCCTCATATCTTACGCGGCTTAGCATCAAGCCCATTTGATAGTGAAGGTGTCTACACACAAGACCGCGAGATTATTACTGACGGTGTGCTTGCGACTTACCTGTTGACTAGCTACGCAGCTCGCAAGATGGATATGACCCCAACAGGTCATGCTGGTGGTATCCATAACTGGTTTGTACAGTCTACGGGTCAAAGCTTCGAGCAAATGCTGAAAGAGTTAGGCACAGGTTTTCTTGTGACCGAAGTGATGGGACAAGGCGTGAACACTGTGACGGGTGATTACTCTCGCGGCGCAGCTGGCTTCTGGGTTGAGAATGGTGAAATCCAATACCCAGTGTCTGAGGTGACGATTGCAGGTAATCTGAAAGATATGTTCAATCAAATTGTTGCGGTTGGTAGTGACGTAGAGACACGCTCACAGATTCAAACTGGCTCTATCCTATTAGAATCTATGAAAGTAGCGGGTGAGTAATTCAACTCTCGCAAATCTGAATAATTAAAAAGGGAGCCGCAGGCTCCCTTTTGTTATCTGTCTTCTTACTTCAAGCAAGTTATTTTTCAAACTAGATAAGTATCGTAGCTAAGCCCAAGAACACCGATAGACCAATCACGTCGGTCACGGTAGTCAACGCCATACCGCCAGCCAATGCCGGGTCGATATTCATCTTCTTCAGCATCACAGGGATGGTTACCCCGGCGATACCTGCCACGATTAGGTTGGTCATCATTGCTGCTGAGATGATCCCGCCGAGTATCCAATTGCCTTTCCAAGCAACCACAATACCGCCGATGATACATGCCCACAGAATACCGTTAAGGAAGCCGATCGCAGCTTCTTTTAGCAATAGCTCTCGCTTGTTACTGTCACCGATGTGACCAAGCGCTAGGCCGCGGATAACCAGAGCAACGGTTTGGTTACCTGCCACACCACCCATTGAAGGCACAATGGTCATCAGTACCGCAATGGCTGCCATTTGGTCGAGGGTTGCCTCAAACATATTTGATACTGATGCTGCTGCCAGTGCGGCTAACACGTTTGCACCAAGCCAGACACTACGACGACGTGCAGACTTTACAACCGGTGCGAAGGTATCTTCGTCATCGTCCATACCCGCCATACTCATCATTGAGTGCTCGGCATCTTCACGAATCACGTCAACCACGTCATCGATGGTGATACGGCCAACAAGGTGTTGGTTTTCATCAACAACCGGAGCCGATACCCAGTTACGACGTTCAAACAGGCTTGCAATGTCAGAGGCGCTGGTCTCAACAGCGATCGCTTCATCAGCGTCATCCATCACTTCAGAGACAAGGGTTTCAGGTTGCGTTGTAATCAGCGTTGTTAGAGAGAGATTGCCGATTAAGCGCTCATCTTCATCAATAACATATAGAGCATCGGTAGCATCTGGCAGTTCGCCTCGAATGCGTAAATAACGTAGAACTACGTCGACGTCGACATCACCACGAATGGTGATCACGTCGGTGTTCATCAATGCACCTGCAGAGTCCTCTGGGTAAGAAAGGGCATTCTCAACCAAGGCTCGGTCTGCTGAGTCCATCTGGGATAGAACTTCACGAGAAACGTCATCTGGTAGGCTTCGAAGTACGTAGGCGACATCATCGGTCTCCATGCCTTCGGTTGCTTCTGCGAGGGTCTCTGGTGCCATTTTTGACACCAACGCATCCTTAACGTCTTCGTTCAGCTCATCAAGAATTTCACCGTAGTCTTCAGGATCGGTAAGTTGCCAAAGTACGTCACGACTCTTGCGAGGGGAGGCTTCTAAAAGGTGTGCAATATCTTCAGGTTCCATGTCCTGAAGTTGTCGACGTACGTGAACAAATCGGCCGTTTTCAAGGGCTTCGCTGACTTCTTGGAGGGTTTGGTGAGCTTGGTCAAATTCTAATTGCTCTGCCATGTTTTCCTCCTCTTCTCATTATTCTATGGATGCTAGGAATAGTAACTTAATTCTATGACGTATTTAAATCATTAACTTATAGAGAACTAAGATTTAGGCTTGGTAGGCGTTGTATAGCGAGATAACAGTTGGGGCATTACCCCGTTCCAGTTACTCGCCCTCGTCAAATTTGTCTTCGATTAGGTGACACACGGCATCAAGTGCCTGCTGGGCATCATCGCCTTCTGCCTGAATGCGAATGTGTTGACCTTGGGCCGATTCAAGCATGAGTAACCCCATGACACTGTCTGCTGTTGCGTTTTTCTCATCTTCACTATGAATCGTCAGGGTTGCATTGAAGCTTTGGGCAAGCTCCACCAGTTTTACTGCTGCGCGAGCATGAAGCCCCAAACGGTTTTGAATGAGTACAGTGCGGGTCAATTCCATGATTTAGGCCTGTTGGTTTTTTTCTAATGAAGCGTGTCGAATTTGTACTTGGTGACCCAGTTGGTCAAAGTACTCACCAATTTTTTGAGTCAGATATACTGAGCGGTGCTTACCACCAGTACAACCAATCGCTACCGTGAGGTAACTGCGATTGTTCTTTTCTAACATCGGTAGCCATTGCTCGACAAAGCCTTGAATCTGCTGCTTCAACTCGATCACTTCCTGATGTTTCTCTAGGTAAGAGTGAATCGGAGCATCAAGTCCAGTGAGCGGTCTTAGGTCGGGTTCCCAATGCGGGTTAGGCAAGAAGCGAACATCAAACACATAGTCAGCATCGCTAGGTAAACCGTACTTAAAACCAAAGGATTGGAAAACAATGATCAGCTCTTGCTTCTCTTTGCCTTCAATTTTAAGGCGTACTTGCTCACTCAATTCATAGAGGTTGCAATCGCTACTATCGATCAAGATATCGGCTTGATCAGACAGTGGAGAAAGCAGTTGTTTCTCGAGGTCGATGGCTTGCTCTAAAGAGAGTTTGTCGTCACCTTGCGAAAGCGGGTGGATACGACGAGTCTCGCTGTAGCGCTTGAGCAGGGTTTGTTTGCTTGCATCCAAGAACAATACGCTAACATCGATATTGGCGGCATCTTCTAATTGAACCAGCGTCTCTGTGACAAGATGAGGCTCTTTAGGCAGGTTGCGTATATCGATGCTTACTGCAACGTTTTGGTTGCTCTCTTTGACTGACTCAACAAAGTTGCCGAGCAGGTCGACAGGTAAGTTATCAACGCAGTAATAACCGAGATCTTCAAGAACTCGCAAAGCGACACTTTTACCAGCTCCTGATTGACCACTAACTACGATAAGGCGCATGTTATTGCTCGCAAGTCGGCACTTGGATCATAATGTCGTAAAGCTCTTGATCGCTTTGCGCATTACGCAGTTGTTTCAGTGTTTGTTTGTCGTTGAGTCGCTCTGCCATACAAGAAAGGGTTTTTAGATGCTCTTTACATTGCTCACTAGGAACCAAAAGTGCAAATAGTAGGTCGACAGGGCGGTTATCGATTGCATCAAACTCGATAGGGTCTTGGCACTGCAATAGAACAGCGATCGCTTTGTCGCTGACATTCATACGGGCATGGGGAATAGCGATACCATTTCCGATGCCGGTACTGCCCATTTTCTCTCGGCTCAGCATGCACTCGAACAGTTCTGTTGAGTCTTGACCACAGCTCTCGGCTGCAATCTGGCTGATGATTTCTAGGGCTCTTTTTTTGCTCGTGCATTGGACTGCACTTTTGGTGCAGTCCAATGAAAGTACTTCGCTTAATTGCATGTTAGTGACTACTTAGCTTTTCTTTGTGCTTGTTGAGTTGGCGGACGAGTTTATCAACTAATGAATCAATTGCAGCATACATATTTTCATCGGTAGCTGTCGCATGAATGTCGCCTTGATTAACATGCAGTGTTGCTTCTGCAATCTGGTTAATTTTCTCAACTTTTAATACAACTTGAACGTTATTAATGTGTTCAAAAAAGCGTTCAAGCTTTTCAAATTTGGTGTGAACATAGTCTTGCATTGAATCGGTAAGATCAACGTGATGGCCTTGAATATTGATTTGCATAGACTTTCCTTTTCAGTTGGTGCCCTACAGTAGGCGTTTACGCTGACTCGAAGGGGCAATGCCTAAAGATTCACGGTATTTTGCTATGGTTCTTCTAGCTACCTGAATTCCTTGGTCAGCCAGTAAAGCAGCAATCTTGCTATCGCTGAGCGGCTTAGCTGTGTTTTCAGCGGCCACCAGTTTCTTAATCAGAGCGCGAATTGCTGTTGATGAACACTCTCCGCCATTATCAGTGCTGACATGGCTAGAGAAGAAGTATTTCAGTTCGAAGATGCCTCGTGGTGTGTGCATGAACTTCTGTGTCGTAACACGAGAGATTGTCGATTCATGCATGTCGACTGCGAGAGCAACATCATTTAACACCATAGGTTTCATGGCTTCTTCACCATGTTCGAAGAAATCGTGCTGATGTTCAACAATGCATCGCGCAACTTTGAGTAGCGTCTCATTTCGACTCTCTAGGCTCTTAATTAGCCATTTTGCCTCTTGCAAGTTGGAGCGAATGTATTGGTTGTCAGCGCTGTTTCCTTTACTGCCTAGATCGGCGTACTGCTGGTTCACTTTCAGCTTTGGTACGCTATCTGGGTTAATAGTAACTAACCACTTACCTAGGTCTTTAAACACCGATACGTCAGGCACTACATATTCGGTTTCATCCGGAGTGATTTTGCTGCCTGGACGCGGGTCTAGTTGCTGTATAAGCTGCAGGACTTCACGTAGCTCTGCCTCTTTAAGCTTAGTCTCTTTGATGATCAGCTTGTAATCACGATTACCTAGTTGGTCTATATGGCTAGTAAGTACTAACTTAGCCTCTTTAAGCCATGGCGTATCTTCAGGGAAGGTCGCAAGTTGTAGCAGTAGACAGTCTTGCAAGTTCAGTGAGCCAACACCAAGCGGATCAAACTGTTGAATACGTTTGCGAACGGCTTCAATCTCGTCGAGTTCAATCTCTTCGTTGTCGAAGCTCTCAAGAATGTCTTCACTTGAAACAGTGAGGTAACCGTAGTCGTCGATAGCATCAATCAACGCTAACGCAATAGTACGGTCGGTTTCTGAAAATGGTGTCAGGTCTAATTGCCACAGTAGGTAATCTTGCAGGCTTTGGGTGGTCTCGCCTTGGTAAACTGGCATATCATCATCGATAGCAATACCAGTATTACCGGTGTTGGCACTGTAAACGTCTTCCCAAGTGGTATCGATTTCTAAGTCGTTGCCAATCTCAGATTTTTCAATCAGATCTGAGCTGTCAGGTAAGTCTGGTTCAGCAGTGGCTTCTGCTGCTTCTTTCTCGTCACGACTTGGCTTTTCTTCAGAGTTTGCAGGAGCGTCATCATTCCCTTCTTCTACGTCGAGAAGTGGGTTCGATTCCAAAGCCTCTTGAATCTCTTGTTGCAAATCCAACGTAGACAACTGCAACAAACGTATCGCTTGTTGTAGCTGAGGGGTCATTGCTAATTGCTGGCCTAGCTTAAGTTGTAATGAGGGTTTCATTCAGTATTACTTACCTAGTTATTATTCTTAGAATTCTCGATACGCTCTATATAATCATAGACGGAATTGTTCGCCTAGATAAACTTGTTTCACCTGTTCGTTATTGAGAACATCCTCCGGTGAACCTTCCGCAATCAAGTGTCCTTGGCTCACGATATAAGCCTTTTCACACACGTCTAACGTCTCACGAACGTTGTGGTCAGTGATCAATACACCCAGACCGCGATCTCGTAGGTGTTCAATGATTTTCTTGATATCGATAACTGAGATTGGGTCGACACCCGCGAATGGTTCATCGAGCAGAATAAACTGAGGATTTGCAGCCAGAGCGCGAGCAATCTCAACACGGCGTCGCTCACCACCAGACAGTGCCATACCGTTGCTGGTACGAATGTGTTGGATATGGAACTCTTCAAGCAGGTCTTCTAGCTTATCTTGGCGCTCTTCTGGCGTTAATTCCTTGCGCGTTTGTAGTACCGACATGATGTTGTCTTCAACTGAGAGCTTACGGAAGATCGACGCTTCTTGAGGTAGGTAGCCGATACCTAAACGTGAGCGGCTATGCATCGGTAGAATACTGATGTCATTATCATCGATGCTGATGGTGCCTTCATCACGCGCAACCAAACCAACGATCATGTAGAAAGAAGTGGTCTTACCGGCACCGTTAGGGCCCAGCAGGCCGACGATTTGTCCAGATTCAACTTGCAGGCTTACGTCTGTTACAACCTTACGTTTGCTGTAGGTCTTAGCCAAGTTTTGCGCTTTTAAGACTGCCATAGTTATTTGTTCACTTGTGCTGGTTGAAGAACGGTTGAAACACGCTCGTTTTTATCGCTGTCAGCAACCAGTTTTTGTGAAGAGATCTGATAGGTGATCTTAGAACCACGAATTAGGTTACCGTCTTGAGACAGTTGTGCCTCTTTGGTCATGATCAGCTTGTCTGTACTCAGCTGATAATTCAGCTCAAACGCCTGTCCGCTTAGCGTTTTACCATCGTCAGTAAGCTGTGAAAAAAGCGCTGGTTTACCAAAACCTTGAATCGCCTCGATTTCACCGCTGCTTGCATTACGCGTAACGATGATTTTGTCAGCGTTAATATTAATGCTGCCTTGCTTAAGTTTCACATCGCCTTCAAACGTAACCTTGTTGCTCTTCATATCGAGCTGTTGGCTGTCTGAATCGATGTAAACAGGCTGCTCCGTATCTGATGACAGAGCAAGGGCGTTTGGCGCTGCAAACGTGAAAGCAAGTAAACTAAGGTGTAAGAGTTTCATATCTACCTTGAACAGTTTCAAAGAGGGTTGCAGTGTTGCTATCGAAGTTGCCCTTCATAGCTTGTCCCTCAGTTTCAAATAATGGGCCGATCAGACGAACTGTACTTTCGGAATGAAAGTCTCGGCTAGTGAGCTCAACAACCAACTTATCCATAGTCATGTTGTCGAAGCTGGCTTCTGGTAATAGGTTTTTCACTATTACATTATCATAAAGTGTCAACGTTTGGTCGTCGTCGAGTACCGCACGCCTTGCGGTCATCTGCCACTCGATTGTGTGGCCATCACGAAATACCGAGAGCACCGGGTTTTCAAAAATGGTATCGCCACTTTTGGAGTAGTGTTCTAGATGACTTGATTCTATTTGATAGCTACGAATGCCTGCTTGGTCGTAGCTGATATTATCTAGATTTCTTCCGCTGAATACAGGCAATTCCAGGTTAGGAGCAACCTGAATTGCGGTGCTTTGCTCTTTGTCATACAGGTAATAAGCTGACCAAGAAGCAATAAACAACAGAATTAAATAGATAATACGAGTTAAACTCATATGCTTAGACCTTTGTGCACGTCTAGCTCATCCCTTGCTTGTAAAATAAGGTCACAGACTTCACGTACCGCGCCATGACCACCCTTGATATTGGTAACGTAGTTTGCTCGTTGAACCAGTAGTGGGTGTCCATCCGCGACACACACTTTCAATGCCACTTTTTCCATCACTGGCCAGTCAATCAGGTCATCGCCGATGTAGCCAGTATGTTCTGGAGCTATATTCAGTTTATCGCAGATATCTTGATAAGCTTTAACCTTGTCGTCTTGACCTTGATAGATCAGCTTAATACCGAGAGCTGTCATGCGGTTTTCGACAATTTGTGATTGGCGCCCGGTAATGATGGCGATTTCAATCCCTGCATTCATTAGAGATTTAACACCGTAGCCGTCGCGGGTATGAAAGGTTTTAAGCTCTTCACCTTGGTTACCCATGTAAACAAGGCCATCAGAAAACACACCATCTACATCACAGATTAGCAGCTTTATCTCTTTCGCGATCTGAAAAACGTCCGCATCTACTGAGCCATAAAGTGTTGATACTGTCTGAGTCATTACATTACTCCTGCTTTCAGTAGGTCGTGCATATTTAGCGCACCAACAAGCGCACCATCTTGGCAAAGCATTAACCCGTTGATGCTTTTTTCTTGCATTAAGTTAAGGCCTTCGACTGCCAACATGTTTGGATCAGCCACAGTTGGGTTTTGAGTCATCACATCGCCAATCTGAGTAGTGTGAATATCGATGCGTTTGTCGAGGATTCTGCGTAAATCCCCATCGGTGAAGATACCGAGCATTTTGCCTTGGTCATCAACAACAGCAGTCATGCCTAAGCCTTTCTGAGAGATCTCAAGCAGGGCATCACGGACTAGAGCATTCGGAGATACCATAGGTAGTGCATCACCGGTATGCATAATATCTTCAAGCTTCAATAGTAGTTGTCTGCCAAGCGCACCACCTGGGTGTGACAGAGCAAAATCTTCCGCTGTAAAGCCACGAGCTTGCAGCAGAGCGACAGCCAGTGCATCACCCATAACAAGAGTCGCTGTTGTACTGCTGGTTGGTGCAAGGCCAAGTGGGCACGCTTCTTCTGGTACGGTAATTTGAAGATGGATATCTGACAGGGTCGCCATGTTTGACTTTGGCTTGCCAGTCATACTGATGATCTTGATGTTCAGGCGCTTTAGCACTGGGAATAGGCTAAGAATTTCATCTGATTCACCGGAGTTAGAGATCGCAAGCACGATGTCGCCCGGTTCAACCATACCTAAATCACCATGTGCGGCTTCACCTGGGTGAACAAAAAACGCAGAGGTGCCAGTGCTCGCCAGTGTTGCAGCAATCTTATTGCCGATGTGGCCAGATTTACCCATGCCCATCACAACCACTTTGCCTTGGTTGTTGAGGATGAGATCACAAGCGCGACAGAAGTCTTCATTAAAGTACTGGTCTAGTTGATTGAGGCCAGCAACCTCAATCTCTAATACTTGTTTAGCAACACTACGGTAATCGAATGACTGAGACATCAGATACTCCAGAGTCTTATAAAAGGAATACTTGGTTTGTGATTACGCTGACATGTTCATCAGCAGGTAGCCTTGGTATGCCAAGAAGCAGACCACAAGTGCGCCACCTTCAATACGGTTGACGCTGCGTGATTTGCCAAGCGCCATAACAACCAATAGCAGAGAAACACCGAGCATGACCCAGAAGTCACGACCCATTGCGAACTCGCTTAGAATAGAAGGGTTTAGGATGCCAGGGATACCCATAACCGCAAGGATGTTGAATACGTTAGAGCCGATGATGTTGCCAACAGCCATATCATCTTCACCCTTCATTACGCCTGCAAGTGAAGCGGCCAATTCAGGAAGACTCGTACCCACAGCGATAATGGTTAGACCGATAACAAGGTCACTCATACCGAAGTATTTCGCAATAACGACGGCGTTGTTCACCAACATATCCGCTGAGATAGGCAAAACAATCAGACCAACAACCACCCACATTGCGGCTTTGATGTTGCTAACACCTTCAGGAATCTCAGACTCTTGCTCTTCGATAAAGGCATCGCCGTTGGTTTTTTCACGACGGCTAATCTGCAGCATTGCAAACAAGAACGCAGCAAACAGTACAAATAGAAGAATACCTTCGTAGAAGCCAAGGTAGCTATCCCACAGAAGTGCACCAGCTAATAGAGTGACACCTATCATTAACGGCAGTTCACGGCGGATCACTGCAGAACTAATAGAAAGCGGCTTGATAAGCGCAGTAATACCTAAAATCAGCGCGATGTTGGCGATGTTTGAGCCAAGCACGTTACCTACGGCAGTATCAGTTTTTCCGTCAAGTGCTGCGGTTGCAGAAACCATCATTTCAGGGGCTGAAGAACCCATTGCAAGAATCGTCATACCGATAACTAGGGGAGAGATTCCGAAGTTGCGAGCCAATGCCGCAGCACCGTAAACCAGTTTATCTGCACTCCACACCAAAAAACCTAGGCCGATAATAAGAAACGCAATCGCTTCAAGCATGATGATTCCTAAAAATTAATAAAAAATGGACAATTAACCGCTAATTTTGACGTGTTGCTAGATAAAAGGGAAGTCACGGATTCAATTAATTCTGACTAAGTTGTAAAGAAAGTGCATTTGTAGGGATATTTCTTAATACTTTCAATTCCCTGCTCGATGTTTCGATTTGCTACAATTAATCGAACAGTGCTTTTAATTCTCATTCAGACTACTTATCATGGGCACAATTATTGGCGTTTTTTAGAGCAAGGAAATAACAAAAGCATGCTAAAGAATGAGCTTGTGAAAGTTAAGAACCTCAGCTTTTCTCGAGGGGAACGAGTGATCTTCGATAATATCGATCTCGAAGTTCCTCAAGGAAAAGTGACAGCCATCATGGGACCATCAGGGATCGGTAAAACGACCTTGCTGCGCTTAATTGGTGGTCAGCTCCCTCCAGATCAAGGTGAAATTTGGTTTGATGGCGACAACATTCCTAGTTTGTCGCGCCGTAAGCTCTACCAAGCTCGTAAAAAAATGAGCATGTTGTTCCAGTCCGGGGCACTTTTTACTGATCTCAATGTCTTCGATAACGTTGCCTTTCCGCTGCGTGAGCACACTGAACTGGATGAGTCGCTGATTCGTACCATTGTGCTGCTTAAACTTGAGGCCGTTGGACTGCGTGGCGCAGCACAGTTGATGCCGAGTGAACTGTCCGGTGGTATGGCAAGGCGTGCGGCTTTGGCGCGAGCAATCGCTCTCGATCCCGACCTTATTATGTACGATGAACCCTTTGTGGGGCAGGACCCTATCACCATGGGGGTTTTGGTTGAGCTGATTCGTAATCTTAACCAAGCGCTGGGCCTCACCTCAATTGTGGTTTCACACGATGTTCCAGAGGTAATGAGCATTGCCGATTGGGTTTACTTACTCGCTGATGGCAAAATTATTGCGAAAGGGACACCTGAAGAGCTGCGACAAAATGAAGATCCACGAGTGCAGCAGTTCTTAAATGGTGAAGCAGATGGCCCTGTGCCGTTTCGTTTCCCAGCTCAAAGCTTAGAGAAGGATCTATTCTAGATGTTTGTAAATTATATCGCTGGAGTCGGTCGCCGAACATTAGCTATGTGCGAAGCATTTGGTCGTGCAAGCTTAATGTTGTGGGGCGCTTTCTTTGGTATTCCGCGCTTAAAAAACTTCCCGCTGTTGGTGAAGCAGTTATATAGCGTAGGGGTTCAGTCGCTGGCGATCATCGTCGTTTCTGGACTGTTTATCGGTATGGTACTTAGCCTACAAGGCTATGTGGTACTGATTGATTATGGTGCGGAAGGTAACCTTGGCCAGATGGTCGCGCTGTCACTGCTACGTGAATTAGGACCAGTGGTGACAGCTCTACTTTTTGCAGGGCGAGCAGGCTCTGCGTTAACGGCTGAGATTGGCTTGATGAAGGCGACCGAGCAGATCTCCAGCCTTGAAATGATGGCAGTTGATCCTCTAAAACGCGTTATCGCACCGCGACTTTGGGCTGGTCTTATTTCAATGCCACTGTTGGCCATGATTTTTATGGCAGTCGGTATTTGGGGCGGTCAACTGGTTGGTGTGGATTGGAAAGGCATCGACCACGGCAGCTTCTGGTCGGCAATGCAATCTTCAGTAGAGCTAGGTCGAGATATTGGCAACAGCATGATCAAATGCATGGTGTTTGCGATTACCGTGACTTGGATTGCTCTGTTTAATGGTTATGACGCAATACCAACCTCGGAAGGTATTAGCCGTGCAACCACGCGCACCGTGGTGCACTCTTCTCTAGCAGTATTAGGGCTAGATTTTGTTCTTACAGCATTGATGTTCGGGAATTAATCATGCAACAAACTCGAAAATTAGAATTATGGGTCGGTAGCTTTGTTATCGCGGGAATTTGCGCAATCTTAATCATGATCTTTCAAGTCGCTGACGTGAAAGGGCTAGGTTCCAACCATACTTACACACTGAAAGCGACGTTTGATAATATCGGCAGCTTGAAAGTGCGCTCTCCTGTTAAAGTGGGTGGGGTTGTTGTTGGTCGTGTAAACAGCATTCAGCTAGATGCAGAAAGCTATCTGCCTGTCGTCGAGTTATCGATTGATGCGAAATATGATCAGTTCTCTGAAACGTCAAGTGCACAGATTTTGACATCAGGTTTGATTGGTGAGCAGTACATTAGCCTTGTACCAGGCTTTGTCTTTGAAGATGAAGAGATGCTGGTTGATGGTGATGTTATCGAAGACACCAAATCTGCATTAGTATTAGAAGATCTGATTGGCCAAGTGCTTTACAGCGTTGGCGGCTCTGATGAAGCGACAACTGAGGAATAGATTCATGTTAAAAAGAATGTTTATGATGGTCGTAGCTATGATCTTTGCGACCAATGTTGTGGCAGAAGAGAGCATCGACCGTACACAACCTTATCAAATGATGGCTCAGGTTTCTGAGGTGGCATTTAACCGTTTGAAGGCGGAGCAAGAGAACATCAAACAAGACCCTGAGTTGTTGAAGGTGATTGTTGAAGAAGAGCTGATGCCTTATGTCAACGCACAATACGCAGCGCTGAAACTATTGGGTCCAAACCTGAAAGGTGCCAAGAAAGATGACGTGCGTGTTTTCATTGGTGCGTTTCGTAAATATCTCGTTTCTTCTTACGCTCAGGTACTAACGCAATACACGGATCAAACCATTCAGTTTGGCCCAGAGCCGAAGATCAAACCTGACAGCCGTATTACTAGCATCAAGGTCGACATCATTGATTCGCCAAGACCGAACATCAAGCTTGAATTCAAGCTACGCAAAGATAAGAAAACTGGTGAGTGGAAAGCCTTTGATATGGTCGCTGAGGGAATTAGTCTACTCTCAAGTAAGCAGTCAGAATGGAACACTAAGATTCGCCAACAAGGAATTCTATCCGTTGCTAAAGAATTAGATCAGCTAGCGGCACAACCTATTCGTTTTGAGAGCTCGAAGAAATGAGTCAAACGCAATGGAGCGAGCTTAGCTCCGTCGAGTTTCAGCTGAGTGGTGATTTAGACCGCGACAGCGTGCCTGCAATTTGGCGCACATTGCAGGCATGGAAAACGACAGAATCTCGCGTGCAAGTGAACCTCAACACGGTTGAGCGCATCGATTCATCAGGAATGGTGATGCTAATTCACTTAATAGAGCATGCAAAAAATCAAAACTGTCATATAATGCTCAGTTTCGTGCCAGAACAATTACGAACGTTGTTCCAATTGAGCAATATCCAGCCAATGATGGCAGAACACTTAAAAGATTAGGCAGGAGCTATTTGTGGACAGCACAAAAGTACAAGAATTATTAGCAGAGGCACTTAACCTTCAAGAGATTATCGTGAAGGGCGAAGGCAGCCATTACGAAGTTGTTGCAGTGGACGCATGTTTTGACGGCATGAACCGCGTTAAGAAGCAGCAGCTGATCTACGGCCCACTAATGGAATACATTCAACGCAATGACATCCATGCTCTTTCTATTAAGGCATACACGCCAGAAGAGTGGGAACGTGATAAGAAACTGATGTCACTTTAAGGTTTATGATGGAAAAGTTTCGAGTTATTGGATCGGATCAGCCGTTAAACGGTGAAGTGACGATCTCTGGTGCAAAAAATGCTGCACTACCTATTTTGTTTGCTTCAATTCTGGCGGAAGAGCCAGTTGAAGTAAGTAATGTTCCTCACCTACGTGATATCGATACGACGATGGAGCTGCTTAAGCGCCTAGGTGCAAAAGTGTCACGTAACGGGAGCGTACATGTCGATGGTAGCGAAATTAACGAGTTTTGCGCACCGTACGATCTAGTAAAAACAATGCGTGCTTCAATTTGGGCTTTGGGTCCACTAGTGGCACGTTTTGGTCAAGGCCAAGTTTCACTGCCTGGTGGTTGTGCGATTGGTGCTCGTCCGGTGGATCTTCACATTCACGGTCTAGAGCAGCTAGGTGCAACAATCACTCTAGAAGACGGCTATGTGAAAGCGAATGTTGATGGTCGCCTAAAAGGTGCTCACATCGTAATGGATAAGGTTAGCGTTGGCGCAACCATCACCATTATGTGTGCAGCAACATTGGCAGAAGGTACAACAGTACTCGATAACTCAGCACGTGAACCTGAGATTGTCGATACTGCTGAATTCCTAAACAAGCTAGGCGCGAAGATTTCTGGTGCTGGTACAGACACCATCACCATTGAAGGTGTTGAGCGTCTAGGTGGCGGTAAGCATGCTGTAGTTGCTGACCGTATCGAGACTGGCACTTTCCTAGTGGCAGCTGCTGTATCGGGCGGTAAAGTGGTTTGTCGCAATACTAGCGCACATCTACTTGAAGCGGCTCTTGCTAAGCTTGAAGAGGCGGGTGCTAAGATTGAAACCGGTGAAGATTGGATCAGTCTTGATATGACTGACCGTGAACTGAAAGCGGTTAAGATCGTAACAGCACCACACCCAGGCTTCCCGACTGATATGCAGGCTCAGTTTACGCTGCTAAACATGATGGCGAAGGGCAGTGGCGTGATCACTGAAACGATTTTCGAAAACCGTTTCATGCACATCCCTGAACTACAGCGTATGGGCGCAAAAGCTGAGATTGAAGGTAATACTGCGATCTGTGGTGAGACTGAAAAACTGAGTGGTGCACAAGTGATGGCAACGGACCTACGTGCATCAGCAAGCTTAGTGATTGCTGGCTGTATCGCTCAAGGTGAAACCATTGTTGACCGTATTTATCACATCGATCGTGGCTACGATAAGATTGAAGATAAGTTGTCGGCACTGGGCGCTAACATCACGCGTTTTCGTGAATCGAGCTAAGCCTCGATACCACGACGTATGACGAGATAATAAAAAAGAAAGTCGAAACTTTGGTTTCGGCTTTTTTATTGTATTTTGCCGCTTGCGACTCTGTTACCATCATGCGTAATAAAAACAGACCTAGTTAAGCGGTTGTTGAGGAACAAAATGATAGCAATATTACGTATTTTCGCTGTAGCAATATTTGCGATTTTCATGTTTGTGTTTGGTTGTGGTTACTGCTTGTTAAGCCCACGTAATCCAAAGCACGTATTCACTTTCGGTCGCTACTTTGGCCGCATGTCAAAGATCTTCGGTATCACTCTGGACTTACGTATTCCAGAGGACGCGTACTCTCGTGGTCAACACGTCTACATTGCTAACCACCAAAATAACTGGGACCTATTCACAGTTTCTTCGGCGGTAACACCGAAAGTGGTTACTGTTGGTAAGAAGAGCCTAGCTTGGATGCCACTGTTTGGTCAGCTTTACTGGCTAACGGGCAACATCCTGATTGACCGCGCTAACCGCAGTAAAGCCGTTGGTACGATTGATCAAGTGGTTGATAATCTAAAAGGCAGTGATGTTTCGGTGTGGATGTTCCCTGAAGGAACTCGCTCTCGTGGTCGTGGTCTATTGCCGTTTAAAACCGGTGCATTCCACGCAGCAATTGGTGCTGGCTTACCAATTATCCCAATCGTATGTAGCTCGACGGGTGGAATCAAACTGAACCGCTGGAATAACGGTCACGTTATCGTAGAGATGCTACCACCAGTTAGCGTTGAAGGCTTTGATAAATCAAATGTTCGTGAGCTAGCGAATGAGTGCCGCGAACAGATGAAAGCAAAACTGGCAGAGCTTGATGAAGAAGTAAAAGCTCTGAACAGCAAGTAATACCAATCGCTTTAGCGTTTTTCAGATATTAAAAAAGGTTGCCGCAGTGGCAACCTTTTTTGTATCTGAGCGAGACTATTTGCGAACTGCGATAGCTTCGATTTCGATACCAACATCTTTAGGAAGACGTGCTACTTCAACACATGAACGTGCAGGGTAGTTTGCTACGTCGTGCTCATCGAAGAACTTACCGTAAACTTCGTTTACTGTGCCGAAGTCGTTAAGGTCTTTAACGAATACAGTTAGCTTAACAATGTCTTTTACTGTTAGGCCAGACGCTTCAACAACGGCTTTAACGTTTTCAAGAGATTGACGAGCTTGTTCTGCGATGTCAGAAGACACTTCACCAGTAGCTGGGTTTACTGGGATCTGACCTGAAGTCAGTACCATGTTGCCTAGGTCAACGCCTTGTACATATGGGCCGATTGCTGCTGGAGCTGATTCTGTGTGAAGTACTTTAGTCATTATAGGTTCCATCATTTTATTAGATAAAAAGCGAAATTCAGTGTGCCTTCAAAGCGGCATTAGGTAAAGAATAAAATACCCCGCACAGGCGAGGTATTTCATAGTTTTCATATTCTTTACGTACTACAAGGAGATGTTATCTCTCAGTAACGATCTCGCGAGAGAAAACCTTTTCACAGTATTTGCACTTCAGGCGAATATCGTCATTCTTTTCAAAGATCTTAAAGCTGCTTTCGACTGGCTCATTGTGAGTAATGCAGTTGGTATTCGGGCATTCAAATACATCGTTGATCTGGTCTGGCAGCTCTAGAGCTAGCTTCTTTACTACTTCGTACTCTTCAATCTGGTTCACGGTTGCGTGCGGCGCGTAAAGGGCTAGCTTGTTCGCTTGCTCTTCTGTCACGAACACATTCTCAATCTTCAGTAGGTCTTTGCCACCTAGTGCAGAAGAGGGAAGGTTAAGGCCGATAGTTACGCGCTGGTGAGAGTTATGCAGATCAAAGAGCTTTAATACCTTGATACCCACGTTTGCTGGAATATGGTCGATTACCGTGCCGTTTTTGATCGCTTCAACTTTTAACTGAGTTCCTTTAGACATGATATTTCTCCAATTACAGCGTTTCGTTAAGAACAAGGGCTAGTAGTGCTTCACGTGCGTAAACACCATTCTCAGCTTGCTGGAAGTAGTAAGCGTGTGGCGTTTTATCGACGTCGATAGTGATTTCATCGACGCGTGGCAGTGGGTGAAGAACCTTAAGGTTTTCTCTTGCACCTTCTAGCAGCGCAGCCGTTAGGATGTAAGCCGACTTAATATGCGCATATTCAGACTCATCGAAACGCTCTTTCTGCACACGCGTCATGTAGAGTACATCCAGTTCTGGAATCACAGAGTCCATATCAGTTAGAAGTTGATACTCAATGCCAGCCTCGTCTAACTCTTCACAGATGTAGTCTGGCATGGCTAGAGCTTCAGGAGCGATGAAGTAGAAACGGATGTTATTGAACTTAGCTAAAGCTTGAGTCAGAGAGTGAACGGTACGGCCATACTTTAGGTCGCCGACGAACGCGACGTTAAGGTTATCAAGACGGCCTTGCGTTTCAGCGATAGAGAATAGGTCTAAAAGCGTTTGTGTTGGGTGTTGGTTAGCACCGTCACCTGCGTTAATCACAGGTACACCGTTAGAGAACTCAGAAGCCAGTCGTGCTGCACCTTCTTGAGGGTGGCGCATGACATAAGCGTCCACGTAAGAAGAGATAACTTGTACAGAGTCAGCTAGGGTTTCACCTTTCTTCGCTAGAGAGGTGTTACCGCCGCTATCAAAACCGATTACGTCGCCACCGATACGTTGAATCGCCGTTTCGAAAGAGAGGCGAGTTCGTGTAGAAGGCTCAAAGAAACAACTCGCGACAACTTTGTTTTTAATCAGCTCAGGATTCGGTTCTGCTTTTAGCTGACCAGCTGTTTGAACAATCAATTCTAGCTCTTCACGAGAAAGCTCTGGAATTGAGATGATGTGCTTTTGATAGAGCGAGTTCGCCATGATCTTCTTCCCCACAATAATGTAATGACCATAAAAAAGCCCCCCATAATGGGAGGCTTTAAAAAGAGGTTTCTGAGCAGAATAGACGACCTTGTAAGCCAGCCAGCTTACGCGCAATATTCAACGATGTCATAATATTGATAGGTGTCATTTTCACTACTCTCAGACAAATTGCCGAGAATTATACGCTTTCAATTTGTGAGCGCAAGCGATTACATCAACCTTTTATTGTTATGAGATTAATGGCCTATCCAAGCGTAGCAACCATCACCGCTTTGATGGTGTGCATGCGGTTCTCAGCTTCATCAAAGACAATAGAGTAATCTGACTCAAAGACTTCGTCGGTCACTTCCAGTCCATTCATACCGTACTTATCAGCGACCTGCTGGCCAATCACGGTCTCGTTATTATGGAAAGCTGGCAGGCAGTGCATAAACTTCACTTGTGGGTTTCCAGTAAGCTTAATTACATCCATATTAACTTGGTAAGGTTTCATAACTGCAACACGCTCATCCCAAGCTTCAGGTGACTCACCCATAGAGACCCATACATCAGTGTATAAGTAGTCACAACCTTTTACGCCTTCAGTTACGTCTTCCGTTAAGGTTATTTTCGCGCCTGTTGTTTGTGCGATGGCTTGGCACTCTTCAACCAGTTGTTCTTCAGGCCAAAAAGCTTTCGGAGCCACGAGGCGAATATCCATACCCATCTTTGCTGCGCCAACTAGTAGCGAGTTACCCATGTTGTTGCGTGCATCACCTAAGTAAGCAAAGCTGATTTGGTGCAGTTGTTTTCCGCGACCATGTTCTAGCATGGTCAGGAAGTCAGCTAAGATCTGAGTTGGGTGGAATTCGTCAGTAAGGCCATTCCAAACGGGAACACCTGCGTAGGCACCTAAGTCTTCAACAATACTCTGACCAAAGCCACGATATTCAATGCCGTCGTACATACGACCCAGTACTCGAGCCGTGTCTTTCATTGATTCCTTTTGACCAATCTGGGAGCCAGATGGCCCGATGTAAGAGACTTGAGCTCCTTGATCAAACGCGGCAACTTCAAAGGCACATCGAGTACGAGTAGAGGCTTTTTCAAAGATCAGTGCGATGTTTTTACCGAGCAGTTTTTTCTGTTCAGTACCTGCATACTTAGCTTTCTTTAGATCTGCTGACAGATCCAGTAAGAATTGAATCTCTTTTGGAGTAAAGTCGAGCAATTTTAGAAAGTTACGATTGCGAAGATTAAAAGCCATATCTCGCTCCTTGAGCAAATAGAATCAATGAAGGCTTTAGTTAAACATAAAAATGCTATATTTGTGAATATTTATTTTATTAATTTGATAAAAAAGGCCAGCACATATTGGCTGACCTTTTAAGAAGGGAAGGGAGGAGGTTGAAATTAGATGCCGTCACGCTCGATTGGGCAACTCATACAACGAGCCCCACCACGTCCACGACCTAATTCATTACCAGGAATTGTCAGAACCTCGATACCGGCTTTGTCATACTTCTCATTAGTATAAACGTTGCGTTCGTAGCCAATCACTGTGCCTGGTTTTACTGTTAGAACGTTGTTCGCGTCGTTCCACTGCTCACGCTCCGCTTCATAGTTGTCACCACCTGTCGTGATGATCTTCAGTTGATCCAGACCTAGCGCGCCTTCGATTGCTGACAAGTAGTTATCCGCTTTCTCAACACGCATCTCACCATTCTCTTTTGGCGTGAGGCGCCATGTATCAAGATCTTTGCGAACGATCTCTGGGTATACAGAGAAGGTATCAATATCCATGTGTGTCATTACGGTATCTAAGTGCATGCACGAACGGTGTTTAGGCAGATCGATCGCGATAACTTCTTTTGCTTGGCCTGACTTGAATAGGCTCGCAGCAAGGTTTTCTACACCTTGTGGCTTAGTTCGCTCGGAGATACCGATAAGAACCGCGCCTTTACCAATCACTAATACGTCACCGCCTTCAATATTGGCATTGTCGTAGTGAAGGTCTTCGTCGCCAAAGTACTTAATGAAATCTTGGCCCGCGAACACTGGGTGCCAACGGTAGATAGCACGCAGATGGTTAGTTTCACGCTGACGCGCTGGTTTCATCATTGGGTTGAGCGACACACCACCATATACCCAGCAAGAGGTGTCGCGGGTAAATAGGTGGTTTGGTAACGGCTCAATCACAAAGTCCAATGGACGGTGCATCTTTGGCAGCATCGACGATGAAGCAATTGGCAGTTCTGAATAAGCCAAACCGCCAAGCAAGATAGTGGCGAGGTGTTCGTTATCCATTTGTGCTAAGTAGTTTCTTAGGTCGCGCGCAAAGGTTGGGCCGTAGCGGAAATCTGATATTTGGGTATTGAGTAGCCACTCACGAGCTTCAGAAACATCCAGTGTTTCGACCAATAGGTCGTGCAGCAATAACACCTCGACACCTTGGTTACGAAGTGTTGATGCGAAGGCATCGTGCTCTTCACCCGCAGCTTCTACTGCTAGTACATCATCAAAAAGAAGTTCGTGACAGTTTGAAGGGGTGAGGTGGGTGAGTGCTCTTTCTGGTCGATTTAATAGAACTCGTCTTAATTGACCGACTTCGGAGCCAACGTACAGCTTACTCATTTTGCATCCTTACTTTTAATCCAGCGTCTATTTATGACAAGCTTGATCGCATTATGCAAGCCCAGTGAAAGATAGAAAAAATAGGTTATTTGATTAAATTTGGATGAAAATCCTACTATATGTTCACATTTGTTATTTTTTGACTATTTTACCCGCTTGGAAACAAATCATCGATTTCTGCGTTTCTATGCTGCTATTCATCTAGGAAATAGAAATTAAAAACATCGGTAAAGTGATTTTTTATTCACTAATATGCACTTTAATTGAATAGAGCGAGATCTTATGCAAGTCACACAAATTGTATGTATGCATTCACAGTGATTAATCAGGCATTTCGAATCAAGTACAACCTGATGAGCTGATGAAATGAAATGCTAAAAGTGCTTTTGGTTAATAATATGTTGAATATTTGTTTCTGTGATTGCGATTTTACTTTTGGCTCTGTTTGAGTGTCTTTAATAAGGGATAAAGTTTGCTGTTGCCCGATGATCTAGGTGGCTTTTCTGCGCGATCCATGCCATATTTCGTGGCAATCAAATTTGATCCTTTCATAGTCAACACTCTGGAGCAGAAACATGTCTCACGAAGATGAATATCTATCAGTAGAAGAATTAATTGAGATTCAAAAGGAAGAGACTCGCGATATCATTGCAGCACTGATCGAAGACGGTAGCGATCCTGATGCACTTTACGAAATTGAGCATCACCTATTTGCTGAAGATTTCGATGTACTTGAGAAAGCGGTTGTTGAAGCATTCAAGATGGGCTTTGAAGTATTAGAAGCAGAAGAGACAGAAGACGAAGACGGCAACAAGCTGCTTTGCTGCGACGCGACTATGCAGTCGGCTCTTAATGCAGAAGCGATTGACGAGCAAGTTGAGAAGCTGGTTAATCTAGCGGAAAAATTTGACATCATTTACGACGGTTGGGGCACTTACTACGAAGGTGAAGATGCTATCTACCCACAAGATGATGAAGACGAAGAGTAATCTCGTTACTGAATTGAAAGATACCAGCACCTAGTTGCTGGTATTTTTTTGCCCATATAAAAACCAATGTCTTTATGTGCGTGTATTCATTATAATGCGGTCAAAATTGATCTAGCTCAAGGAATGATATGCGGCTGCAACTTGATGGTCTTTGGCAAATATCGCCACTCACTGACCTCTCTATACCCCAAGATGACATTACTTTCCCTGCACCGCTGAGCGCAAAACTCCCAGACACGCTAAGTGAAGAAGAGATTGCGGCTCAAGAGTGGCACTTAATGCACGATATCGAAGTCGATGATGCAATGTTAGCGTGTCCCTTCGTTGAGCTAGTGATGGCTGGCATTGATTACTTTGCCGAGGTTCGCCTTAACGGTGTGGCCGTGTTCGATTGTGATGGTAGCCAAGAAGAGTATCGCAAAGATATCCGCCCATATATGCAAGCTGGCCGTAATCGCTTTGAAATCTTATTCCTTGAGGAAGAAGAAGGATTATTGTTGGAAGAGGATATGGAAGAAGTCGCTCCAACAACGCCTGTTGCTAAATCTGATTCACGTATTGGGATTTGGCAGGCTCCTTACTTGCAGTTTGTTCGCCATATCAAACTAGAACAGGTGGTTACAGAGCAGATCTGGCACCACGGTGGTGGTTGTGAGTTCAAGGTCGATGTGATTTACCAGACTCTCAAATCTGGGTTAGTGTCTGCATCGATCAAATTCAATGGGATGACATTAGTGATGCCTATTGATGTGCGGGCTGAACACACCGGTGTGGTTTTTCAGGTTGAAGCGCCGGTGATATTTGACATCAATAAGCCCAACCCTAAGCACTTGTATGAGTTAGAGGTTGAGCTTGATGGGCAGAAAGAGAGCTCTTTTGTTGCTCTTAACCCAGCTTCGTGTGTGAGCAACTTTCTGCGTTAATCTCGATAGGGGTAACTTGGTTACCCCATATATTAAAGCGCTTTGGCCATAACAACTTCGCATGCGTCATGGCCGGTCTCTCCCCAAGCGCCGTCTAAGTGCTCAAAACCTAAAGACTCATAGAGCTTGATAGCTGCCCCCAAACACTCTGTCGTTTCTAGGTACATCTGCTTGTACCCTTGTTGTTTCGCTAGCTGAAGACTCAGGGCAACAATACGTTTGGCTAGCCCTTGCCCACGCGTCTGCTCTAAGAAATACATCTTTTGTAGTTCACACACTTCAGGCTTACCTGCTAATGGCGCAAAACCGCCACCGCCAACAACCTTACCTTGGTACTCGATGACCCAATACATGGCATTGTCTTGGGCGTAGACCGAATACATATCATCCAGAGTTGGATCTCCAACACCATATCCTTTGTCAGCAGTTAAGCCATGCTCGGCCGACACCTGTCGAATAACCTCAGCGACTTGTGAGTTGTCGGCTTTTGTCATCGGACGAAGCACAAATTCATTCTTTTGGCAGACTTTTGTTAGACCTTTGAGGTATGCCTCTAAGCCCTGCTTGAGCTGTTGCTGTTCGTCCTCATTAAGTGTCTTTAGTAGAGAATCGAAGAAACTGTCTTGTTGTTGATCGAGTTGCGAGAGGGTGGACGCACCATGAGAAGTCAGCGCTATATTTTGGCTGCGCTTGTCGCGAGGATTCTCAATACCTGTCACGAGTCCAAGTTTACCTAACCCAGACACAGTACGACTTGCATTAGATTTATCGACATTCAGTCGTTGTGCCAGTTGATTGATGGTCAGTGGCTGCAGTTGGATCTCTCCAAGTGCATGTGCCTGTACTGGAGTGAGCGCAATCTCGCCACACTGTTTATCAAGCATCCCCAGCAAACGCACAGCTTGGCGAGAATAATGTCTTAGTTGACGAGCATTCATGATGACTTGTTCCTTAAAATAAAGTTGCGTACCGCAATTAAACTAATTGCGGTACGCAACTTTGTCAAGGGCGGCCATTTATTCACCAGTAGACTCTCGACTTTTCCTTAGACATATCTCTCTACTTTAAGCGTGCTGGTGGTGACAGAACTGAGGAACATTGACCTCTGATTTACGCTGCCAAACTTTCTCATGAAAGTAGTAAGCGACTGTATTCAATGTTGGTTCTAACATCGCCATCACGCCGCCCACAAAGGCATCACCTGTTAGTAAGTAGACTACGGTAAACGCGACGCTGAAGTGAATGGTAGCAAAGCTAGCCGTTTTTAATTTGGTCATCCATTGACGAGCTTTTAGCGCTGGAACCTGAGCCCACGCCTTTTCATGAAAATAGAAAGCGACGGTATTCACTGAAGGCTCAATCATGGCAATTAAACTACCAATTAGAATGTCGCCAGTCAGAACGTAAGCGACACTAAACGCGATAGTAAAATGAAGTGCTGCAAAGGTTAGTGTCTTTTTCATGATAAATACTCAATCGTTGATGTGTTTCGATATGTTTATTATTGAGAATAATTATCATTAAATCTAATGGGAAGTTAATATTGTTTTGATAGGTAGAAACTATCAAAGAAGAACAAGCAAAAGGTGTCTTAAAAATAGTATGCGTTTATTAGTGATAAATACCTCATTAGTCCTTATCTAACTTATTGTAATTATTTGTAAAAATTATGATAGCTTCCTTTGATTTATTAATTCAGCTGATTGATCAGCATGGCGTGTTTCTATAGCGTGCTCTCTCCCAATGTGCACTTAGATGTACATGGTTTAATGATAAACGTCAGATGGAGTAAAAAATGGAAACCAAAGGGTTAGAAACTAAAGTTCACTTTAGTGGCAAAGGTAAAGAGTACTTTGGCATATGGATAGTCAATATCCTGCTATCAGTGATTACGCTTGGAATTTATTCAGCGTGGGCCAAAGTACGTAATAAGCGCTATTTCTACGGTCATACATCGATAGCTGGTGATAGCTTCGAGTACCATGGACAGCCAATGCAGATTCTCAAAGGCCGTGCTATTGCGCTTGTTTGTGTCTTAGTGTGGTCGATTGCAGAACAGTTTTCTCCTGAGCTTTCTTTGGGGTTAATCGTGGCTTTTGTTCTGCTGCTACCTTTACTCGCTCGCAGCAATGCACGCTTTGACGCGGCAATGACGAGCTTCCGTAATGTGCACTTTTCGTTTCACGGCACGGTTGCTGGTGCGTACTGGTCTATATTAGGTCGTGGCATGCTTGCCATGCTTGGTTTTGTTGCAGCTATGGCTGCCGTGATCTTTACCATGAGTCTTAATATGACTGCTGGTGTAGCAGCCATCCTTATACTCTTGCCTGCTTATGTCTACCTGCAGGCTTGGTCTTTGGTTGGTATGGCTAATTACTTCTCGAATGGCTACCGCTATGGTGAGCGCCAATTTAGCGCAGATTACAAAAACGCGTTTTACTTCAAGACCTATATGATCGCGACGATAGCGTGGCTTGTTATCACTGCGGTTTTAGTCGGAGCTTTCTTTATGATGGCGGGTGTTAATCTGATGAGTAACCCAGAATCGTACCTTGATCTCATGGGACATAGCGATCTAGCCGTTATCATGATTGGCTACTATTTTGGTTTCATTGCTATCGGTCTAGCCGTAGGCGCGTACCTGAAAGTGCGTGTTCGAAACTACACATTCTCGCAACTGGTTCTTCAATCTAGTGAAGCTGAGAGTGAGCCGAAGTTTACTTTCGCTTCGACTCTGACGGTTAAAGGCTACGTTAGCTTGGTTGTGGTTAACTTCTTGCTGCAAGTCGTCACGCTAGGTCTTGCTCGTCCTTGGGTTATGGTAAGAACGATGAACTATTTAGCAGACAATACCTCTGTTTACGGCGATCTTGATTTGCTGGTCGCTACTGACCAAGACTCTGATGTGAAGTCAGCGGTTTCTGATGAGGTTGCACAAGCCTTTGATGTCGATCTTGGTATTGGCTAATGTTATCTGGTGTCGCTCATCCGCCTCGCAGCTCTGAACGCTGTGAGGCAACATTAGAGATATCGCTCGACGGTATGTTGGTGATTAATGCCTGCAATCAACGCAGTTCGGCCAACGTTTCTGATGTGAAAATCAGTGTCGGTGTTGGCTCAACGCCAAGTAAGATCGCATTTCCTGACGGCTTGCTGTTTGTGGCGCAACCGAGTGATGAACTGACGGCGTTTTTAAAACAGCATGGTCAGCATGATTGGATGGGCAAGCTAGAGAAGAATGTTACGGCGATTCTGCTATCTTGTATCGTCATACTGGCGCTGACCATTGGAACATTTACTCACGGCATTCCTTGGCTAACAGAGAAAGTCGTTGCTTACCTTCCTGACTCAGCCTCAAAGATGGTAGAGGATAGGGTGTTAGTCTCTTTGGATGAGCAATTGTTTGAGCCATCGAACTTAACACTGTCGCAGCAAACTATGATTCGCCAGCGTTTTGAAAGTCATTTGGTAGCGATCGGTATTGATGAGGACGTCCGTTTGCTGTTTCGCTCCTCTGAGCTCGGTGCGAATGCTTTTGCCTTGAGCCACAGTACCATCATCGTGCTTGATGACTTGGTAGCGCTAACGGAAACCGAGCAGCAATTGGATAGTATCCTGATGCATGAGTTGGGGCATATTGAGCAACAACACGTCATGAAAGCGATTGTTCGTTCTAGCTTGCTTTCACTCTCTGTCGCAATGTTGACAGGTGAGAGCTCAGGTGTGATCGATAACTTAGCTGGGGTCGGGGTTTTCGTCGCCAATAATGGTCAGTCGCAGCAGGCAGAGCGAGAAGCGGATAGGTTTGCGTCGGATTCAATGTGGCAGATACACGGCACCAATCAGCCTATGATTGAGATGTTTGAGTTGTTACGAGAGAGCTCTGAAAATGAGGCTGAAATACCTGCGTGGTTAAGCACCCATCCAGAGTTAACCGAGCGTATAGATTCGCTAAAAAGTGCTCATTAGCGATAAACGACAAGATCAAAAAAGGGCAGAATTATCTGCCCTTTTTATATGCTCGAATTGGTAAGTTAATTAACCAATTACAGTGCAGCGATAGTCGCTTTCTGCTCTTCAAGCTTAGCTAGTGTCTCTTGGTAGCCTACTAGCTTCTCACGCTCTTTGGCGATAACCGCTTCAGGTGCTTTAGCAACGAAACCTTCGTTACCTAGCTTACCTTCGATACGCTTGATTTCGCCGTGAGTTTTCTTCACTTCTTTATCAAGACGAGCAAGTTCTGCATCTTTATCGATAAGGCCTGCCATTGGGATCATCAGCTCAGATTGACCAACTAGCTTAGTCGCACATGCAGGCGTCTCAGCGTCGTCTGCAAGAACCGTTAGGCTATCTAGCTTAGCAAGAGAGTTTAGAACTACCTTGTTCGCTTCGATACGTGCCGCATCTTTCTCGTTAGCAACTTTGATCATTACTTCTAGGCCTTTGCTAGGTGCAATGTCGTATTCCGCACGTAGGTTACGGATAGCTGTGATGAAAGTCTTAACCCATTCGATGTCTTCTACGATCTCAGCATCGAAGTTCTCTTCGTTAAACTGAGGAAGCGCTTGAGTCATGATAGTGTCGCCTTCAACACCGTCTACTAGTGGCTTAACGCTCTGCCAGATAGATTCAGTGATGTAAGGAAGCACTGGGTGTGCAAGACGTAGTGTCTTCTCTAGAACAGTGATCAGCATGTAGCGAGTCGCTTGTTGCTGAGCTTCTGTACCTTTCCATAGAACTGGCTTAGTTAGCTCTAGGTACCAGTCACAGAATTGGTTCCAGATGAATTCGTAAAGCGTGTTCGCTGCCATGTCTAGACGGTAGTTGTCTAGGTGAGCATTAAACTCTTTCGCTGCTAGCTCAAACTGAGATTCAATCCACTTATCCGCTAAAGAGAATTCCATGTTTGCACGCTCTTCAGCAGAAAGTGACATGCCACAATCGTGCTCTTCTGTATTCATCAGTACGTAACGGCTTGCGTTCCATAGCTTGTTACAGAAGTTACGGTAACCTTCAAGACGCTTCATGTCCCAGTTGATGTCTCGGCCAGTAGAAGCCATAGCAGCAAGAGTGAAACGCAGTGCGTCAGTACCGTATGGTTCGATACCGTTTTCGAAAGTCTTACGTGTGTTCTTTTCGATCTTCTTCGCTAGTTGAGGCTGCATCATGTTGCCACAACGCTTCTCTACTAGAGACTCAAGGTCGATACCATCGATCATGTCGATAGGGTCAAGTACGTTACCTTTAGACTTAGACATCTTATCGCCGTTTTCGTCACGGATTAGACCCGTTACGTAAACTGTCTTGAATGGTACTTGAGCTTTACCATTTTCATCTTTGTTGAAGTGCATGGTCATCATGATCATACGCGCAACCCAGAAGAAGATGATGTCGAAACCTGTTACTAGAACGTCTGAAGGGTGGAACGTCTTCAGATCTTCCGTTTGCTCAGGCCAGCCTTGAGTACCGAACGTCCATAGTGCAGAAGAGAACCATGTATCTAGTACGTCGTCGTCTTGGCGAAGAACGACTACAGGTGCAAGATTGTTGTTTGCACGTACTTCTTCTTCAGTACGGCCTACGTATACGTTGCCATCGTTGTCGTACCATGCCGGGATACGGTGACCCCACCAAAGCTGACGAGAGATACACCAGTCTTGAATGTCACGCATCCAAGAGAAGTACATGTTTTCGTACTGTTTAGGAACGAATTGGATTTCACCATCTTCAACTGCTTTAACTGCAGGCTCAGCAAGAGGTGCAGCGCGCACGTACCATTGGTCAGTTAGCATTGGTTCAATAACCACGCCACCACGGTCGCCGTAAGGAACCGTTAGGTCGTGATCTTTGATTTCGTCTAGAAGGCCTAGCTCTTCAAACTCAGCAACGATCGCTTTACGAGCAGCAAAACGCTCCATGCCGTGGTACTTAGCAGGTAGCTCAGTAGAGTAAACATCGCTAGCTTCACCGTTAGTAGTGAATACTTCAGCCGCATCACGGATGTCTGCGTTGAACGTTAGGATGTTGATCATTGGTAGGTTGTTGCGCTTACCAACTTCGTAATCGTTAAAGTCGTGAGCAGGAGTGATCTTTACACAACCTGTGCCTTTTTCCATATCCGCGTGCTCATCGCCTACGATAGGGATTAGACGGTTTACGATAGGAAGTAGGATTTCTTTACCGATAAGATCTTTGTAACGTGGATCTTCTGGGTTTACAGCAACACCAGTATCACCAAGCATGGTTTCTGGACGAGTTGTCGCAACAACAATGTAGTCTTTACCTTCAGCTGTTTTCACGCCATTTGCTAGCGGGTAGCGGAAGTGCCACATGTGGCCTTTTTTGTCTTTGTTTTCAACTTCAAGATCAGAAATTGCTGTGTGCAGTTTTGGATCCCAGTTTACTAGACGCTTACCACGGTAGATTAGGTCTTCTTCGTATAGGCGAACAAACACTTCTTGAACAGCGTTAGATAGGCCATCATCCATAGTGAAGCGCTCGCGGTCCCAATCTACAGAAGCGCCTAGGCGACGAAGCTGCTTAGTGATTGTGCCACCGGATTCGTTTTTCCATTCCCAGATTTTGTCGATGAAAGCATCACGACCGTAGTCGTGTTTAGTTTTGCCTTCTTCAGCAGCAATCTTGCGCTCAACAACCATTTGAGTTGCGATACCAGCGTGGTCCGTACCTACTTGCCAAAGGGTGTTTTTGCCCTTCATACGTTCAGCACGGATCAGAGTATCCATGATAGTGTCTTGGAACGCGTGACCCATGTGTAGGCTACCAGTGACGTTCGGTGGCGGAATCATGATGCTGTACGCTTCTTTTGATGTGTCACCGTGTGGCTTAAAGTAGCCTTTCTCTTCCCAAGCCTGATACAGGGCTTGTTCGATTGATGTTGGGTTATATGTCTTTTCCATAGTGCTCTTTACGGATACTGTGAATGGTTAATCTTGGTCAAACTTCATAAGTGAAGCTTCTTGAACCTTAATTCAAAGATAGCTTTAACTATGAGGTTTGACTATGGATGCTGAATCTCAATTGTTTGTAATTGATACCCAGCTTGACGGTAAATTTTATACCTTTCGCGCGCGAGTTGCTTCGCTTTTTCTTCGCAAGGCACGAAGTCTATCACCTGAGCAAAGGCGTTCGCAAAGGTTGTATGATTATCGGCCACATTTATTACCAATTGACGGTTCCAATTGGGCTTAACGCCCTCGTAACCAATTTCAATATTAGTGGCATATTTTGGACCTTCACCAACCAAGTTGTGCGCCATAAACTGCTCGGGTTCGACTTGCCAGAAGATTTCTGCAAGGCTCTCGGCATGCGCTTTGTTGTAGCAGTTTAGGTAGAGTTTTGCGCCTTGCTTAGCAAAGTGATGAGCGAGAAACAGCACGTACTCGGCAAAACCTTGTGGTTCTGCTTGAGGGCTGTCTGGCGACACAATGTAAAAAGTGGCTGTCTGCATAGCGCTACTAAAACTCGATATAAGTGAGGGACTAATTTCCCATCATAAGTTACTAAAAAAGGGCCCGTAGGCCCTTTTTATTATTTTGAAGATTACTCTTCAGTCTCATGGCCGCTGCGGTTCAATAAGAATTGGACTAGCATTGAGACTGGACGACCAGTCGAGCCTTTCGCTGCACCAGACTTCCACGCAGTACCTGCGATGTCGATGTGTGCCCAGTTGTATTTCTTCGTGAACTTAGACAAGAAACAACCTGCGGTGATAGTACCGCCTGGACGGCCACCGATGTTTGCCATGTCAGCAAATGGGCTGTTTAGTTGCTCGTGGTACTCGTCTGCCATCGGTAGACGCCATGCACGATCACTTG
Source organism: Vibrio sp. R11-SG3-ISO9 (assembly GCF_059834255.1). Classification (NCBI taxonomy): domain Bacteria; kingdom Pseudomonadati; phylum Pseudomonadota; class Gammaproteobacteria; order Vibrionales; family Vibrionaceae; genus Vibrio; species Vibrio sp. R11-SG3-ISO9. The sequence continues at coordinate 14,775 of NZ_JCBDGU010000002.1, read as the reverse complement.
CTTGTTCAGAAGCGTTAACTAGCTCGTGAGAAAGTGGGTTGTGGTTCGATAGAACGCCACTGATGTGGTGACCTAGAGCGATAACACATGCGCCTGTTAGCGTTGCTACGTCAACCACGCAATCTGGTTCGAAACGCTCAACGTAAGTGAGTGCATCACAAAGAACCAAACGGCCTTCCGCGTCAGTGTTTAGTACTTCAACAGTTTGACCAGACATCGTTGTTAGGATGTCACCTGGACGATAAGCATTGCTGCCTGGCATGTTTTCACAACCAGCAAGAATACCAACAACGTTGATTGGTAGGTTCAGTTTAGCGAGCGCTTTCATCGTACCGAATACAGATGCAGCACCACACATGTCGTACTTCATCTCATCCATGCCTTCGCCTGGCTTCAGTGAGATACCACCTGAATCGAACGTTAGGCCTTTACCTACAAGTACAATCGGTTTTGCATCAGAATCTGGTGCGCCCTTGTACTCCATGATAGACATCATAGATTCGTTCTTAGAGCCACGACCTACCGCTAGGTAAGAAGTCATGCCTAGCTTTTCCATCTCTTCTTCACCAATGATCTTAGTCGTCACTGTGTCGAAATCGTCAGCAAGGCGACGAGCTTGAGATGCAAGGTATGCTGGGTTCGCGATGTTTGGTGGCATGTTGCCAAGGTCTTTCGACGCTTTTACACCTGAAGCAATAGCTAGACCGTGAGAGATCGCTTTTTCGCCTAGGCTTAGTTCACGACGCGTTGGTACGTTAAATACCAGCTTACGTAGTGGGCGACGAGTCTCAGGCTTGTTGCTCTTGAACTGATCAAATGTGTATAGGCCATCTTTAGTCGCTTCAACCGCTTGGCGAACTTTCCAGTAAGTATCGCGGCCTTTAACGTGCAGTTCAGTTAGGAAACATACTGCTTCCATAGAACCTGTTTCGTTAAGCGTGCTGATGGTTTTTTGGATAATTTCTTTGTATTGGCGCTCACCTAGTTCACGCTCTTTACCACAGCCTACTAATAGAACTCGTTCTGAAAGTACACCTGGTACTTGATGCAGTAGTAGCATCTGGCCTGGTTTACCTTCTAGGTCACCACGGCGAAGTAGTGAACTGATGTAGCCATCGCTGATCTTATCTAGCTGTTCGGCTACAGGAGAAAGGCGGCGTGGTTCGAATACACCGACAACGATACATGCGCTGCGTTGTTTCTCTGGACTGCCACTTTTTACACTGAACTCCATGCGTACTCCTACATCCTGAAGACAAATAGAACTAAATGTTAGATAATGCGATCTTACTTGTTGGATCCTACAATGGAACTAACCTTATAGAAGAGCGCTAACACTTAGCTAAAAATTTAAAAAATAAAAGGTTCAACGGGAAATTATAGTGATTCAATCAAAAAAACAAGTTTTGTATAGGTAATTTCAGCGTGATTATTGTTAGATATTTGATCCGCGAGACAATCAAGAGCCAATTTGCGATCTTTTTTGTCCTTTTTCTTGTATTTCTTAGCCAAAAATTTATCAGTGTTTTGGCTGACGCTTCGGACGGTGATATTCCCGCAAGTCTCATTTTATCGATTGTTGGCCTGAACATGCCTGCGATGGGGCTGTTGATGTTACCGCTGAGTATTTATATCGGTATCTTGCTGACATTTGGACGACTTTACGCTGAAAGTGAAATTGTGGTGATGAACGCCACTGGTATCGGTAATAAGTTTTTAATTCAGGCTGCACTCTACCTAGCCTTGATTACAGCGAGCGTTGCGGCATTCAACTCGCTATGGCTATCACCTTGGTCGCAAGACAAGGTTGAGCAGCTCTACGAAAAAGTAGCGGCAGAAAACAGTGTCGATCTATTACCTAAAGGCAAATTTGAAAGCACCCCTGACGGTTCTTCAGTTGTCTTCATTGATGATATTAAAGGTAATAAGCTGGAAAATGTCTTTGTTGCGCAGATTACGCCTCGCGATTCGATTCTACCAAGCGTGATGTTCTCGTCCTCTGGTGATGTAAAAGAGCTAAGTGATGGCCGACAAGTGATCGCTATGTATGATGGTACGCGCTATGAGGGAGTTCCGACGCGTGTTGATTATATGATGACGCACTTCGACGAGTACGAAGGCCTGATTGGTCAGCGAGATGTTAAGAAGAAAGGACGTGACTGGGAAGCAATTCCGACTCTGGATCTCATTAACCACCCAGACAATAATGCCAAGGCAGAGCTGCAATGGCGTATCTCTTTGGTTATCTGTATTCCGCTGCTAACTATGTTGGTTGTGCCGTTGTCTGCGGTAAACCCGCGACAAGGTCGTTTTGCCAAAATGGGGCCAGCGATTCTGATTTATCTAACGTACTTCTTAGCGATCAGTGCAACGAAGTCGTCAATAGAAGAGGGCAGCATCCCAGCCACTATTGGTATGTGGCCAATCAATGCCTTGCTGTTGATTGTAGCTGTCTCTGCAAACTTTATGGATAGCGTGCCAGTAAGGCGCATGAAAGAAAAATTCAAGAAGAAAAGGTTGGCCTAAGCCGTGTTTAAGATTCTCGATTTATATATTGGCAGAACCATTATCTCTACCACTGCTTTGGTGCTTGTGACTTTTGTTGGTCTGTCTGGGATCATCAAATATGTCGAGCAGCTAAGAAAGGTCGGTCGCGGTACTTACGATTTGCTACAGGCCTTGTACTTTGTTCTTCTCAGTATCCCGCGTGACATCGAAATGTTCTTCCCAATGGCGGCGCTATTAGGGGCGTTGATCGGCTTAGGTATGCTAGCTGCCAGTTCTGAACTAGTCGTTATGCAAGCTGCAGGTTTCTCTAAGTTAGATATCGGTCTATCGGTGCTTAAAACAGCAGTACCTTTGATGATCATCGTAACTTTGCTTGGTCAATGGGGTGCACCGCAAGCGCAGAAGATGGCTCGTGATTTAAGAGCTATCTCTATCTCTGGCGGTAGTATTGTTTCGACGCGAAGTGGTGTTTGGGCTCGTGACGCCAATGACTTTATCTTTATTGCCAAGGTCGATGATGAAAGACTTTATGGCATGAACATGTGGCGCTTTGACCAAAACAAAGAGCTTCAGTCGACCATCTTCGCTGAGCAGGTTGATTACGACGGTAATAACACTTGGACAATGTCAGACGTGCAGATCACCTCATTCGAGGATGATGTTCAAATTACCAAAGAGAGCCTACCGAGTTACTCTTGGCAAACTTCGCTTGCTCCAGACAAACTGGCGATTGTAACCGTGAAGCCAGAAGAGCTTTCATTAAGTGGTTTATATGATTACGTCTCTTATTTGCAAGCTTCTGAACAAGACGCGTCTCGTTATGAGCTCGCTTTCTGGCGTAAGGTAACACAGCCTCTGTCGATTGCTGTAATGATGTTGATGGCTCTGTCGTTTATCTTTGGACCACTGCGAAGCGTAACCATGGGCGCGAGGATCTTATCGGGTGTGATTGCAGGCTTTACTTTCTACATATCCAGTGAGTTCTTTGGACCGGTCAGTTTGGTTTATCAGATACCACCTGTGTTTGGGGCGGTCGCACCAAGTATCGTATTCTTTGGTATTGCCTTGATGCTGTTAAGGCGAAAACTATAGATGAGAAAAAGGGAAGGCGAGTGCCTTCCCTTTTTTTATTTCTGAAGTGATTCTTTTATAGCTATTGCGCTTTCGGTAGCACCACAACTTGGGTCTTAGCCCAGATATCATGGAAGCCACGCTTCTTAGGATCAAACGGAACACACAAGTTGGCCAATCCAAACCCTGATGTAGCTAAACGAATCAGAGCCTGAGTGACGCTAATTGCAGAGCCATCGCTGTTTTGCACGCGAAGCTTCCAAGCGCGCATGCCGAGAGTTTGTCCAGCGCGAGTCCAGAAGAATACAAAGAAGTAACACCAAACGGCTACGAGATAAAAGGTATAAGCTGGACTCCAGATGGGATGGTTAGTCAAGAAGTCGCTCACGTCTGCGTAACCTGCATGGCTAAACAGTCCCATTGCCATAAGGGCGTGGAGCAGAGCAACAACTACGCCACCTGCCATCATCTCAATAGCAAGGACAATCAGCGCATCATAGAACAGAGCACCTAAACGGCGAAACATACCAGCTGGTGGTAGTGTATTAGTAGAGGTCATGACAATACTTCTTTTAAAAATTTGGCGTCAGAATATAGGCTAAGCCCAAAAGTGGAAAGAGACATTGCGCACAGCTTATAACTTAGTGGCGAAATTATCGGCAAACACACGTAATTTCAAGTTTTTATACTTGCGACATTCATAAGCATACGTATAATGCCAAGCATCGAAAGGGCAATAGCCCCCAGATAATGCCGGTATGGTGAAATTGGTATACACGACGGATTCAAAATCCGTTGCCTTCGGGCGTGGCGGTTCAAGTCCGCCTACCGGTACCATATTTTAAGACAGAGCCTCAACGAACGTTGGGGCTTTGTTGTATCTGGAGCCTGGAAAGCGTTGCCTTCGTGGTGGCGGCAGGAATGCCTGTCCAATCAGTCCGCCTAACCGGTACCATATATAGAAAGGTCGCTTTTATAGCGACCTTTCGTCGTTTTGGGCGTTTGTGAATTTGAAATCCAGCGTGTCGGCTTGAGTGCAAGCCCAGTCAAGTCACCTACTGGTACCATATTCTATATGACAAAGCCTCGATTCACGTTGGGGCTTTGTTATATTTGGCGTATGGAAAGTGTTTAAGAAAAATGAGCTAGAGCTTATTCAAGAGTGAGTGTGACACCATCTGCTGTTGATGCAGTCTTTGTGGTCACTTGATAGTTTTTATCTTTAACACTAGAGAGCATGTACCAAGTAGATTGTGCTTTGTCTGGTGTAAAGGTTACACGCATAAAGCCGCGTTGTTTAATGTCTGTCCATTGCAACTCAGAGACCAAATGCGGCAATGTGTACTCCATTTGTGCGATCGCAACAGGTTCTAGCGATAAATATTCTTCTAAGCCTGGAGAGCTAACCGAACTTGTCGCAAACTCAACACCAACAGAGTTATTGGACACATCCTTTAACTCACTGGTCCATGCATTGTGTGTATCACCTGCTAAGCAAACAAAATGACCCTCACTCGCTTTGGCTATCTGATACACTCGTTCTCGCTCAACATAGTACCCATCCCAAGAATCGAGATTATATGGCAGCTTAATCGTATCTGAGCTTGGATCTGCAAGGTAATTTGAAATCGCATTGTTCACCGCGAGAAGTGCATCCATTTTCTGCTCGTCTGTGGCATTGAATAGCTGAAACATTGCTAACATAACCGAGCTCGGAAGTTCCATACGGGACATAAGAACTTGTTGCCCAAGAACGTTCCACTTGGCATCTTGGCTGTTAAACGCATTCATCAACCAAGCCAGTTGTTCAGTGCCAAGTAATTCTCTATCAGCACTGCGTGATTGTGCAACGAGTCCGCCAATCGCCTCCATCGTCGGTGCGCTAAGCGAAAAGTAGTCCAATGGCTGATCTCGCCCAACTAAGCGAGTATCGAGCATCATTAGGTTGATCAAATCACCAAACGAGAACTGACGATAAATTAACATATTCGAGAAGGTATTCTCGCGAACTGGTAACCACTCAGTCCACGCGGCGGCGGCGGCGGCGCGTCTGTCGATAAAATTGCCTTCATTATCTTGGTGGTTTTCTGCACTATTTTTCCATGCGTCATTCGCGAGTTCATGGTCATCCCAAACCGCAATCATTGGCAATGCAGCGTGTAAAGCTTGGAGGTCTTGATCTTGGCGGTATTGAGCATAGCGCTTTCGATAGTCATCTATAGTAATGCATTCGGTGCCTTTACTTGGCTCACGATCTAACTTAGCGGCATCTTCACTGGCATAACCACCGGCGCCATATTCGTAGATGTAGTCACCAAGATGTAAAACTACATCGAACGACTCTGTTTGATTCTGCTTAAGAATCTCTTTATAGACGTTGAAATAACCGGCGGGATAATTTGCACAAGACACGACAGCCATAGATGCTTTATCCACGCTGCCCTCAGGTAGAGTCTGTGTCATCCCAACGCTGCTGGTGTTCTCGCCCACCATAAAGCGGTAGTAATACTGAGTGCTCGGGTTGAGGTTTTGCACATCGACCTTAACCGTAAAATCTCGACTCGTGTCCGTGGCAAAAGTACCGCTTTGCTCAATGATAGAAAAATCTTCAGATCTTGAGATCTGCCATGCTACGTCTACGTAGCTGGCTGCGGTGGTTACTCGAGTCCAAATAATCACTTGAGTTTGAGTTGGGTCACCACTGGCAATGCCATGCTCGAATGAAGATGCAACGGCGGCGTTGTTATCGTCACCTCCACAAGCAGTCAGTGTAGTAGCAACGGCTCCTGAAGAGACGACTTTTATAAAGTCTCTGCGAGACAATGACATAGTAACTTCCTTTGTTTTTGTGTTTTTATTGATGCGCGTTTTCCAGCGCGGAATAATGAGCCAATTTAGGTATTGAAGGTGTTTGGTTAATTACTCTAAAAAAAACATTAACTTAGAAGCTAGTTATGACAATTGCATTTTCATTTGTTAATTTTTTGTTAAATTAAGTGTAAATACTCTAGCTTCATCACAGTTCCAACAAATTGAAAATTGATTCATAGGGTCAATATGGAAAGCATGGAGGTGCAGGGGGGCAAAAGATAAACATAACAAATGTGTTCAGGCCTGATTCATACGCTGGGGGATAACATCGCTTTATATTCAGACATAAGGCAAACAAGATGAAAAAACGAGTTATGGGCATTTCTCTAATCGCAGCGCTAACAGCTGGTACCGCTATGGCAGAAGTAAAGGGTGAAGACTTCAATGAGTTTCCTAAACAAGATGCAGCGCATTGCTTTGGTTGGGCGGCAGGGCTAGATAAAAATCAAGATTACGCAAAGTTCATTGTTGAACTATCCAAAGAGCGAACTAAGAGCGTTAAAGAAGATCCATATATCATGGAAGAGTTTGGCACTGCTATGGGGTATTCAGAAGCAATGGTAGAGTTTGCCGGAGCTGAAGCTGCCGATGCGAGATACAAATTGGTCTGCGAGCCAATCAAACAAAAATATGGTTTTTAAACGGTATATCAAAATAGTTAGTCTAGGCGTGGGTCGCTTAGACTTTTTGTTCACCCATGAGTTTTTATTGATTCTTCATTCGTTTAATAAATGGAAGCAAGATCTTACTAATTATTGATAGTTTTATAATTAATGAGAGGGAAAACTAAGAGGTGCGCTTTAGAAGGGGAGGGGTGAAACTGGTATCATTCGTGCTTTGTATCATAATAATGCTGTCATAATTTCTTTAAATAATGCTCGAGAGTTTGGCGTTTGTATAAACAATAGCTTTTGAAGCTGATATTTGCATTGTTTGAACAACAGATAGATCCAATCGCGAGTCTTGTTCTGCTACAAGCTCTCAATCTTACGCGTAAAATACGAGTATTGGCATGAACATAGTCATTTGTGACGACTCATCTCTAGCAAGAAAGTCTCTTCAGCGTTGTATCTCGCCAGCAGCTTTCGGCATCGTTACCTTCATGTGTTCAAACGGACGTGAAGCGATTGCGACTGTCATTGAAAATAGTATCGATCTGATGTTTCTTGATCTAACTATGCCAGAGATGGACGGTTATGAAGTACTCCAGTATTTGCAAGATTACGGGATAAGTACCGATGTAGTGGTGATTTCTGGGGATGTTCAGCAAGAAGCGAAAAGGCGATGCATGGAGCTTGGCGCTTCTTCGTTTATCGCTAAGCCATTTAATCAAGACGAAGTGACTCAACTTATTCAAAGCTACGTCTTCAAAAATCCTACCGCAGTCCAATCTCAACATTCGATTCAAGAAGAGCCAGATATCGATCCGCTCAGTAAGTTCCGAGAGGTTACTAATATTGCTCTTGGGCGCGGTGCTGCAGTGATTTCCGATCGTATTGGTAAGTTTATCGATCTACCAGTACCGAATGTCGGTGTTGTTGAAGCGAGTGAGCTGAATATGATCATTGCTGATGCCTTGCATAGAGACTCGGTACATGCGGTTACTCAGCGGTTTGTGGGCAATGGTATTCATGGCGAGTCCTTGGTATGTATGCGAGGACAAGACATTGGTGGACTGGGGCATGCGTTGGGCTTTCCGACGAGCGAATCAAACCACAATGAGATGATTCTCAACATCGCTAATTTATTGGTCTCGACTTATTTGAACTCTTTGGCAAGCCAGCTGGTGGTCGACTTTTCTCTGCGTCAACCTGTTACCGTTTCTAAAAATGAGCAAGATGAATTTTTGTCGATCCATCATGTAGAGCAAAGTGCATTCACGGTGGAGTTTACTTACCTGGCAGAGCATTTAGATTTTGAATGTGAAGTGCTACTGCTTTTAGACGGTGAGTCAGTTGAGACTTTATACCGTTTAATGGAGGTGTTGTAATGAGTCAGATCACCTTCGAAATGGATGAGTTACATTGGGCTTTGCAAGTCATGGATACTATTGATGTCGGGCTGGTGGTGCTAGATCTCGAGCATAATGTGTGTTTGTGGAATAGCTTTATGCAGAGCTACAGCGGCATCAACGGTGACAGAATCCTTCATCAAAACTTATTTGATGTCGTCCCTAACCTTCCTCAAGAGTGGCTTAAGGCTCAAATATCCGCCTGCAGTGAACTAAAAAGTCGAATCTTTTCAAACTGGGAAGATAGACCGCATATCTTTGATTTCAAAAACTACTCTCCGTTGTCACATCAACGTATCAATATGTATCAAAACCTAGTGATGACGCCTTTAACGTCGTTGAATGGTCGGGTATCTCACGTCTGTTTGATGGTACAGGATGTATCCGATGTGGCGAGTAGCAAACTGCAACTGCGTGATTCAAATGAGCGCTTGTCAACGATGAGTCGTACAGATGGACTAACGGGGTTATTCAACCGAGCATATTGGGAGTCTTGCTTAGCTCGAGAGTACGAAAGCGCAAAGTTGCTTTCTCAGCCGTCTGCATTAGTGATCTTTGATATCGACCACTTTAAGAATGTTAATGATACCTACGGTCATGGCGCTGGCGATGAGGTTATCCGACAAACAGCGCGGTTACTGAAAAAAACAGCAAGAAACTCAGACTTATGTGGTCGTTATGGAGGAGAAGAGTTTACGGTGCTGCTTCCTGGTACGACGGCTGATCAGGCACTTTATTTTGCTGAGCGGCTGCGTAAAAGAGTCGAAAAGTACGTGGTTGATACCTCATCTGGTCCGATTAATTTTACTGTTAGCTTGGGTGTATGCGAGCTTTCTTCTTGTATTGCTAGCCATTTGGAGTGGTTGGAATCTGCAGATAAGGCACTCTATCGTTCTAAGCAATCTGGGCGTAATCAAACGTCTTTGTTCCCTTTCGAATAGATTTCCCTAAGTAATACTAATTTTATCCTAAATAAATCATAAGATTACCTTTCAATTTGTCTTCTGTTGTCTATGTTTTAAATAGACAACAAGGAGATATCTATGCTGAAACTGACCCCTTACCTTTTTTTTGATGGACGCTGCGACGAAGCTTTAGAGTTTTATAGAAAATGCTTTGGTGGCGTCATCCTATCTAAGCAATATTTTAAAGATGCACCGCAAGTGGTCGAAGGGGCAGAACCCGATTGGATTATGCACTCAGAATTTGAAGCTTTTGGTATGAAGCTAATGATGTCCGATGGCGTGCATGCCAAGGAACTACAAGGTAATAACCTCGCGCTCTCATTAGTTACAGAAGATATTGCCACACAGGAACAGATCTTTGAGAGTTTGAAGCAGGGCGGCAGAGTAATGATGCCATTGGCAGACACCTTTTGGGGAGCGAGGTTTGGCAAAGTAGAAGACAAGTTTGGTATTCGCTGGATGATACATTGCGACTCAATGAGTTAAATGTGTAAAGTTGCATAATGAAATTGCTGTCCCATTTGATTAGAATTATAAATAGAGTTTTATAATCAAAGTTATATATAAAATGGGCAGCATAAAGATTACAGTGGACCGTATTCAGCCGGGCCTACACATACGATTACCGGTTAAGTGGAATGAACACCCATTTTTATTTAATAGCTTTAAAATCAAAGATGAAGAACAAGTTCGAGTCATTCGTCATCTCGGCATTAAGCACGTCTATATAAACCCAAGTCAGAGTGATACAACCCCTCTTCCTGTAGAGCAAGCCGCTTTAGAACCTCTAGATGAAATGTCAGACGTTTCGTTAGAAGCTGAGGCTATGTGGAAACATAAACGTGAGCGAATCGAAACTTTAAGCTCTTACCGTCGTAAAGTGAGTCATTGTGAAAAAGAGTTTGAACGCTCTCTCGCTCGAATGCGCGCCATTATGACCAAAATCAGAAATCGTCCTTTAGATGCCGCTGAAGAAGTAAAGTCTTTAGTTGATGATATCGTCGATAAGTTTTTGAGTGATGATAATGTTTCACTGCACTTAATGACGGGTAAGGGTGAATTTGAAGATCTCTATTTTCACTCACTTAATGTCTCGGTCATTGCTTTGATGATCGGTAAAGCTAAAGGGTATAGTAGTGAGCAATTAAAAGAGTTGGCGTTGGGTGCACTTTTCCATGATATCGGCAAAGTGAAAATCCCAGTGGCGATTCTTCGAAAGCAAACAGCTCTGACTGTGCCAGAAGCAAACTACTTAAAGCTGCATACCAAATACGGTGTAGATATTGTGGGTGCTATAGAAGGTATGCCTGAAAGCGTTCATAAAGTGATTGCTCAGCATCACGAAATGAATGATGGTTCTGGATACCCTGAAGGGCTCAAAGAGAATGAGATCGATGAGTTCGCCAAAGTTGTCGCCGTGGCGAATGCTTTTGATTCTCTGTGCCACAATAGGATTCTAGCGGATCAAAAAATTCCATACTTAGCATTGTCTCATCTATATAAGAGTTGTAAGCACCTATATAGCCACGAGAATTTGAATCACTTGGTTAAGTTAATGGGAGTGTATCCTCCAGGAACGGTAGTCCAGTTATCCAATGACTCTATCGGTATTGTTATCTCAGTAAATGCAGATCATATCCTTTACCCTAATGTTTTGATTTATGACCCGAGTGTACCTAGTACTCAAGCTCCGATCATCGATCTAGCAAGTAAAGATATAAAGATCTCTAGTGCGGTTCATCCGAGTAAATTGCCACAACAAGTACAAGAGTACTTAAATCCAAGAGCTAGGATTACGTACTTTTTCGATAATAACGCTTAACTTATCCACAGGGTGTTGTGAGTATTTTGTATAAAAATGCGTATATTTTTGTACAAATAAACCTTTGAGCGTTATTTGGTCTCTTAGCCTCTATTTTTCTATTTTTCTTCAATAAATGCTTGCCAATGTGAGGAGCATCTCTATAATGCCGCCTCACTGACACGGCAGACGCCACAAGGCTTCAGCGAAGAATGTTAGTTCGGCAACTAGCTTAAAGCGATATTTCGCTCCTACTTTTAGAAAGTAGAAATTAATTTTCAAAAAGTGTTTGACACTGAGAATTAAGTCGCTAGAATGGCCGCCTCTTCCGAAGTGATGTAAGTCACAACGAAGAGAAGCTCTTTAACAATTTAAACCTATCAATCTGTGTGGGCACTCGTTGATGAATATCACTAAGTTTGTTTTCGCTTTTAAAAGCAAAGGCAAACAGATACTTCGGTATCAAAATGATATCAATGAACTGAGTGACCAATCGATAATTTATTATCGGCACAGTCAATTCACAGTCACTATTCGTAAGAATAGGGAATGTAATCAGTATTCATTGAGTCGACAAAATCTTAAATTGAAGAGTTTGATCATGGCTCAGATTGAACGCTGGCGGCAGGCCTAACACATGCAAGTCGAGCGGAAACGAGTTATCTGAACCTTCGGGGAACGATAACGGCGTCGAGCGGCGGACGGGTGAGTAATGCCTAGGAAATTGCCTTGATGTGGGGGATAACCATTGGAAACGATGGCTAATACCGCATAATGCCTAAGGGCCAAAGAGGGGGACCTTCGGGCCTCTCGCGTCAAGATATGCCTAGGTGGGATTAGCTAGTTGGTGAGGTAATGGCTCACCAAGGCGACGATCCCTAGCTGGTCTGAGAGGATGATCAGCCACACTGGAACTGAGACACGGTCCAGACTCCTACGGGAGGCAGCAGTGGGGAATATTGCACAATGGGCGCAAGCCTGATGCAGCCATGCCGCGTGTATGAAGAAGGCCTTCGGGTTGTAAAGTACTTTCAGCAGTGAGGAAGGGGGTGTCGTTAATAGCGGCATTTCTTGACGTTAGCTGCAGAAGAAGCACCGGCTAACTCCGTGCCAGCAGCCGCGGTAATACGGAGGGTGCGAGCGTTAATCGGAATTACTGGGCGTAAAGCGCATGCAGGTGGTTTGTTAAGTCAGATGTGAAAGCCCGGGGCTCAACCTCGGAACTGCATTTGAAACTGGCAAACTAGAGTACTGTAGAGGGGGGTAGAATTTCAGGTGTAGCGGTGAAATGCGTAGAGATCTGAAGGAATACCAGTGGCGAAGGCGGCCCCCTGGACAGATACTGACACTCAGATGCGAAAGCGTGGGGAGCAAACAGGATTAGATACCCTGGTAGTCCACGCCGTAAACGATGTCTACTTGGAGGTTGTGGCCTTGAGCCGTGGCTTTCGGAGCTAACGCGTTAAGTAGACCGCCTGGGGAGTACGGTCGCAAGATTAAAACTCAAATGAATTGACGGGGGCCCGCACAAGCGGTGGAGCATGTGGTTTAATTCGATGCAACGCGAAGAACCTTACCTACTCTTGACATCCAGAGAACTTTTCAGAGATGAATTGGTGCCTTCGGGAACTCTGAGACAGGTGCTGCATGGCTGTCGTCAGCTCGTGTTGTGAAATGTTGGGTTAAGTCCCGCAACGAGCGCAACCCTTATCCTTGTTTGCCAGCGAGTAATGTCGGGAACTCCAGGGAGACTGCCGGTGATAAACCGGAGGAAGGTGGGGACGACGTCAAGTCATCATGGCCCTTACGAGTAGGGCTACACACGTGCTACAATGGCGCATACAGAGGGCAGCCAACTCGCGAGAGTGAGCGAATCCCAAAAAGTGCGTCGTAGTCCGGATTGGAGTCTGCAACTCGACTCCATGAAGTCGGAATCGCTAGTAATCGTAGATCAGAATGCTACGGTGAATACGTTCCCGGGCCTTGTACACACCGCCCGTCACACCATGGGAGTGGGCTGCAAAAGAAGTGGGTAGTTTAACCTTCGGGAGGACGCTCACCACTTTGTGGTTCATGACTGGGGTGAAGTCGTAACAAGGTAGCCCTAGGGGAACCTGGGGCTGGATCACCTCCTTATACGAAGATATTCACGATAAGTGTCCACACAGATTGATATGGTTTAGAAAGTTAAGAGATATCTTAGTGTCCCGTTCGTCTAGAGGCCTAGGACACCGCCCTTTCACGGCGGTAACAGGGGTTCGACTCCCCTACGGGATACCATCTTTAAGCGCATTTTCAAGTAGTGCTTTTAAAAATGGTTACTTCATTAAGAAGTGATCTAGCTCTTTAACAATTTGGAAAGCTGACTGATTTAAATAACACAGTTATTTAAATCAAATTAAAAGTTCTCAATGTTTATCCTTATTAGGATAAACACAACACAAACACATTCAAGTGTCTTGGCTTTTTGTCTTCACTTTTTAAAAGTGAAAATAAAGAGCAAAAATTGAGTCCGGCAAACACGTAATAAGAATTAACCCTTCTTATTACAACCAAAAACCTTGGTTGTTTACCATACATAAAGACCTCTTCGGGTTGTATGGTTAAGTGACTAAGCGTACACGGTGGATGCCTTGGCAGTCAGAGGCGATGAAGGACGTATTAACTTGCGATAAGCCCAGATTAGGTAGTAAAAACCTTTTGAGTCTGGGATTTCCGAATGGGGAAACCCACTTACATAAGTAAGTATCTTGTTGTGAATACATAGCAACAAGAGGCAAACCGGGGGAACTGAAACATCTAAGTACCCCGAGGAAGAGAAATCAACCGAGATTCCGAAAGTAGCGGCGAGCGAAATTGGATTAGCCCTTAAGCTTTTAATGATGCAGGTGAAGAGTCTGGAAAGTCTCGCAATAAAGGGTGATAGCCCCGTAACCGACACATCATAATCAGTGAAATCGAGTAGGGCGGGACACGTGATATCCTGTCTGAATATGGGGGGACCATCCTCCAAGGCTAAATACTACTGACTGACCGATAGTGAACCAGTACCGTGAGGGAAAGGCGAAAAGAACCCCTGTGAGGGGAGTGAAATAGAACCTGAAACCGTGTACGTACAAGCAGTAGGAGCCCTTCGAGGGTGACTGCGTACCTTTTGTATAATGGGTCAGCGACTTATATTCAGTGGCAAGGTTAACCGTTTAGGGGAGCCGTAGGGAAACCGAGTCTTAACTGGGCGTTCAGTCTCTGGATATAGACCCGAAACCAGGTGATCTAGCCATGGGCAGGTTGAAGGTTGAGTAACATCAACTGGAGGACCGAACCGACTAATGTTGAAAAATTAGCGGATGACTTGTGGCTAGGGGTGAAAGGCCAATCAAACCTGGAGATAGCTGGTTCTCCCCGAAAGCTATTTAGGTAGCGCCTCGGACGAATACTACTGGGGGTAGAGCACTGTTAAGGCTAGGGGGTCATCCCGACTTACCAACCCTTTGCAAACTCCGAATACCAGTAAGTACTATCCGGGAGACACACGGCGGGTGCTAACG
>NZ_JCBDGU010000001.1:0-5987 GCF_059834255.1 Vibrio sp. R11-SG3-ISO9 | reverse complement strand
CCCAACAGCTTTTGGTTTATTAGAAAGCCTACTCTTACGATTAGGCTTTGGTCGTTTCTAAGGATAGATGTCTTAGCCTTAGACCTGTGATTCTAATCCTACTGACTACTTCATATAAACTTAAGCAGATATGTTCGGGCACTATATCCGCTAACATAAATAGTCGCCTTGTTAGGTTATAAGATCAGTTCCCGACATAGTTGATTGAGGTGATAAACCTGAAAGATGTATCAGATCTTTATTACCTGTTCAGTGGAAGTAGAGCTCATTGTAAACCGTTGATAAGGCAGAGCAGCCAGAGAAAACTATCTCGTATTACAGATATAAAAACGCCCAGCGACTGCTAGGCGTTAAAGTAGAGATAATTTAAAGCTGATACTTATAGAATCTGTTTAAGCACTCTATCAGCCTTTACACGCGTTATCTTGCGAATTAGCTTCTGTACTTCGGTTGGATAGCTATCAACTTTGTCTAGCTGCTTATAAGTGCAGATCAGCTGAGTATGTTGAAGGATATTATCGACTTCAGCTTGGAATTTCTCAGCAAGGTGATTGTAGTTATCCTGGATGAAAATACCGTTCTCAAGATCGAGTTTCCAAGCTCTTGGGTTCAGGTTGTTACCAGTAAGAAGCATGTAGCGCTTATCTACCCAAATACCTTTCAGGTGGAAGCTGTTTGAGTCGTGCTTCCAAAGGTGGATAGACAGTTTACGACTTGCAATGTTCGCCTCATTCGCTTTCGCAAAACGACGAAGGTTTAGCTCATATAGGTAAGGCAGGCCACCAATGGTCTTGAACTCTTCTTCTGGAGAGATAAAGAAGTCATTCGCCGTTTTATCACCAACAACAATACTTACCTTTACCCCACGTTTAAGGGCTTTTTTCACTTCCTTCGCGAGACTAGGTGGGAAGTTGAAGTAAGGGGTGCAGATGAAGATTTCATCTTTGGCTTGAGCGATCAACTGATTGATGCCTTGGTTTAGGCGGTTGCGGCGTTTACCAATGCCAACGAGCGGAGTCACTGCCACTTGCTCACTTGAGACTTCTTCGCTCTTAAACTGATATTGAGAGCGAGCTAGTGTCGATCGGAACTGACGGATCGCAGATTTAATCTGTTTAGTGGTTGGTTTGCTATGATCGGCTAGATTATTTACCGCTGTATCCGCAACCATTTGATCTTGTACGTAGCTGAACATGGTGTCAGCAAGAGTTTTATTGTTTAAAACATGGTAACGGTCGAAACGGTAACGGTCGTGATAGTTCAAGTAGATGTTGTTGAGGCTTGCACCACTGTAGATAACCTTATCGTCAACGACGAACCCTTTCAGGTGAAGCACACCAAAGACTTCTTTGCCGCGAACAGGGATGCCATAAACAGGGACGTCATGTTCATACTTATCTGCGAATGCTTTATACATTGCAGCGTTACCTTCTGATGATTCCGCACCAATAAGGCCACGCTGAGCTCGGTGCCAATCAACACAGACACTGATATCAAGCTGAGGGTTGCTTTGCTTAGCTTCATACAGTGCAGTAAGGATCTCACGACCTGCTTCGTCATCTTCTAGATAGAGAGCAACCAGACAGATACGCTGAGTTGCTTCAGAGATCTCTTTAAGTAAACGAGTTCTGAACTCTTGTGCTGATAACAGTACTTCAAACTTATCGGGGTTCTGAGCTACAGTGGGTAACTGTATGAATGGATTCCTACTAGCAATCATATTGACTGTTTGACCTTAAAAATATGCAAAATTGCGAACAGCGAATTTTACCAAAGGCAAATGGCGAATTACTAGATAATCGAGGCATTCTCTAACAATTTTGCTGATAATGCATAGGAATGAGATCTTTTCCACTATTTGTATAGCGCTCGAAGAGGTTTTTCAGGCTATTTGGCAGCTCTTGAGGTGTTATTTTTACGAAATGGTGGCGGCTATAAAAGTTCTCTAAATGGGCGTAAGCAAAGCAATAATCTTGCTCATTCAACGTATTTTCTTCACAGTAGTCCATCAACTGTTTCCCCAGTTGTTGCCCTCGATACTCTTTTGAAATGGCCATTCCTGTCAGTAAGCGAAACTGCTCGATTGTGCGAAGACGAACCACTCCTAATAATTGGTTATCGATGGTTAACGAGTAGATTAACTCGCTCTTGTTAGCTTTACCGGAGGGGTAATGCTCTTTATAGAAGCGCTTAACTAATGGAACTTTGATCGGATCCAGCTGAGCTATTATTACATTGTTCATTCAATCACTGCGCCGGTTGGGTAACTGCTGTAGAATGGAGGCAGTTTAGTTTAATTGAATATCGCCATGCAATCTTATCTCAATGCCAGTTTGAAAAAGGCACATACCTTCTCTATCGAGCAGACTTGTGATGTGCTTATTGAAATCCGCTCTATAGACGATCTGATCTCTGCTTACCAATCCCCACAATGGAGCCACCTTCCGAAATTGATGTTAGGCAAGGGTAGCAACATGCTATTTACCGAGCACTTTGCAGGCTTAGTGATGGTGAATAAGCTGGAAGGGATTGAGCAAACCGAAACTGAGACACACTATAAACTTCATATTAGTGGTGGTGAAGACTGGCCAAGCTTGGTGGAGTGGTCTGTAGAGCAAGGCATTGGTGGATTAGAAAATCTAGCCATGATTCCTGGATGTTCAGGTTCTGCCCCGATTCAGAATATCGGTGCTTATGGCGTTGAATTGCAAGATGTATGTGAATACGTTGATATCCTGTGCTTAGATACATACACGGTAAAGAGGTTAAATCGCGAAGAGTGCCAATTTGGTTATCGTGATTCGATATTCAAGCACGCCCTTTATGGTAAAGCAATCGTGGTCGCAATTGGTTTAACCTTGAGTAAAGACTGGCAACCATGTAATCACTATGGGCCACTCAAATCGTTGGACATGGAGACGATTTCCCCTCGTGTAATCTTTGATGAAGTCTGTGCTATTCGCTCAAGCAAGCTTCCTGATCCTGCAGTAAATGGTAATGCGGGCAGCTTCTTCAAAAACCCGGTGATCGAAAAGGATCACTATGATCGCTTAACTCAAACTTATCCAAATATTGTTGGCTATGAGAGTGGCGATAAGATCAAAGTGGCTGCAGGTTGGTTGATCGATCAATGCCAGTTCAAGGGGCACAAAGAAGGGGGCGCTCAGGTTCACCCAAATCAGGCCTTGGTTTTGATCAACTACAGTGATGCTTCTTCTTCTGATGTTGTCCGTCTAGCAAACCAAGTTCGCTCAGCAGTTAAAGAGAGGTTTGGTATCACGCTTGAGCATGAAGTGAGGTTTATGGGTAAAGATGGTGAGATCAATCTCGATATCGCACTGGAGGCGCTAGCATGAGAGACCATACAACCAAGTTAACCCTGCTTAAAGCTCTGGCTGATGGCGAGTTCCATTCAGGTGAAGCGCTAGGCGAGCTGATAGGTGTTTCTCGTGCAGCTATCAGTAAGCATATTAAGGGTATACAAGAGTGGAGACTGGATATTTATCGAGTGCAAGGTAAGGGCTATAAGCTCGCTCAGCCACTGAACATGCTTGATGATTCGAAGCTTAAGGCGCCTGGCGTAGACTCTTCCCTAGAACTTATACCAATTATCGGTTCTACAAACCAACACCTGCTTGATAAAGGAGACTCTCTAGAGTCAGGTTCGGTATGTATTGCAGAATACCAAGCTGCTGGGCGTGGTCGCCGCGGACGCGAATGGGTATCCCCGTTTGGCGCCAACTTATATTTGTCAATGTACTGGCGACTGGATGCTGGTATGGCAGCGGCAATGGGACTGAGTCTCGTCGTTGGTGTTGCCATTGTAGAGGCTCTCGAGGAGATGGGTGTTGAAGGCGTCAAGCTCAAATGGCCGAACGACCTATATCACAATGATAAGAAGCTTGCGGGAATCTTGGTTGAGCTTTCAGGACAGTCTGGTGGTGCAGCTAATATCGTGATCGGTATGGGCCTAAACTTATCAATGGATCCAAATACATCGGGTATTGGACAACCATGGACTTCGTTAAAAGAGGTCTGCGGAGGTCAGGTACCGGACCGCAATGAGCTCGCGCAGGCATTAATTAATGCCTGGTATAAAGCACTTGATGAGTATGAGCTCAAAGGAATGACAGACTTTGTTGGACGCTGGAATCGATTAGATAACTTCCTAGGACGTTCGGTTCGTTTGATCATTGGGCCGAGAGAGATAGAAGGTACGGTCAAAGGCATTAATGAGCAAGGTGCTGTTCTACTAGAAACTGAGAATGGCATTGAAGCCTATATTGGTGGCGAAATCTCACTGCGCAAAGCGGACTAGTTGCCTCCCAAAATACGAAAAGTCATCCTCACTACTTGCGTAGTAAAACCTCTTCAACCATATGATCAGCGCCCTTACGTAGAATAAGGTGCGCTCTTTCTCTGGTTGGTAAGATATTCTGCTCTAAGTTGAGACCATTAATCGACTTCCAGATATTCTGAGCCTTATCGACCGCTTCTTGATCATTGAGCAGGGTGTAGTGGCTAAAGTAAGAACCTGGTTTGGCGAATGCACCCTCACGGAACTTCATAAAGCGATTCACATACCACTCTTGAATTTGCGCGCTGTCTGCGTCGACATAAAGAGAGAAATCCAAAAAATCTGAAATAAACACACGATGTGGTTCGTGTGGGTAGTTCATACCGCTCTGCAGTACATTCAGTCCTTCGATGATCAAGACATCTGGAAGATCGACTTCTTTCACTTCGTCAGTGATGTTGTAGGTTAGGTGTGAGTAGACAGGCGCCTGCACATTACGCTTACAGGCTTTGACATCGGAAACAAACTTCACCAAGCGCTTAATATCGTAAGACTCAGGAAAGCCTTTTTTGCCCATTAAGCCTTTTTCTTGAAGTACTTCGTTTGGATATAAAAAGCCGTCAGTGGTCACCAGCTCAACTTTTGGGTGGTTGTCCCAGCGAGAAAGTAGGGCTTTCAGTAGTCGAGCGGTGGTGCTTTTCCCTACTGCGACACTGCCTGCAATGCCAATAACAAAGGGAGGCGCTTTCTCATCTTTATCCAAAAACTGCTGAAGCACCGAGTTACGGTTCTGTCTTGCAGCCACATAGAGGTTTAATAGACGTGAGAGGGGTAGGTAGATCTCTACCGCTTCTTCCATCGTCAATTTTTCATTGATCCCTTGAAGCTCTTTTAAGTCATTTTCTGACAGTGTCATGGGAACTAAATTTCTTAGTTCAGACCAGCGTTCGCGGTCAAATGACATAAATGGGCTCATAAAAACTCTATAGTGGGTTACAAAACAAGTGCATGGAAAATACATCATGCGATGGATAAATAAAATATATTCGTGAGAGAGATGTGGATTAAAGAGACAAACTTAATAAGAAATACCCGCTAAATTTCATTACTTATTAGATTTTTCCATTTTTTTTCAATTTACTATTGCAAGGTGGAAAATCATTCAATAAAATGCGCCCCACTTGTGCCGACTTAGCTCAGTAGGTAGAGCAACTGACTTGTAATCAGTAGGTCACCAGTTCGATTCCGGTAGTCGGCACCACTTTCTTCCCTCTTGAGGGAGCGAGAAGAAAGCTTAAAAATTTGGAGGGGTTCCCGAGTGGCCAAAGGGAGCAGACTGTAAATCTGCCGGCACTGCCTTCGATGGTTCGAATCCGTCCCCCTCCACCATATTCTAAAGGTTAAATAGCTCAAACAGAGTTACGTGTTGCGTGCATCGTATAATGGCTATTACCTCAGCCTTCCAAGCTGATGATGCGGGTTCGATTCCCGCTGCACGCTCCAACTCAAATTTGTGTGCTGATATAGCTCAGTCGGTAGAGCGCACCCTTGGTAAGGGTGAGGTCCCCAGTTCAAATCTGGGTATCAGCACCAGTCTAAAGCTTCTTCTCCTTTAAATTAAAAAATAACCATTTTTTTTGGTTGCGTGGTCATCAAAGCCACTTAATCCGTACCTAGAGGGACACCCCAT